>CBIHRE010000075.1:0-13426 GCA_966212385.1 uncultured Akkermansia sp.
GGGTGAAGCCGCCGAAAGCGACGGTGTCACCGTGCGAGATGAGCTGGGCGGCCTCTGCGGCGCTGATCGTGGGAAAAGGCAGGGACATGGCAGGGAGGGGATGTGTCGTTGCGACGCGGACGTTGGCGTTGAGGGTTCCCAAAGATAATCCGTCCGGGCGGACCGGGCTATGCATTTGTTGGCGAGGGCAGGGCGCAAAAAGGCCCGGTTCGCGCGAGGCGGACCGGGCCGGGAAAATTACGGTAAGGAGCGGAAAATCAGTAGAGGCGGACGTAGGCTCCCTTGCGAAGGCGTTCGAGCCATTTCTCCTGCGCTTCACGCGTCATTTGCTGCGCGAGGGTCGTCTCGATTTGCTCGCGCACCTCGGCGATGGGCGGCACGCCGGCGGCCTTGCGATCCTCGGCGTAAAGAAGGAACACGCCCTCCTTCTGGATGATGGGCTGGCTGACCTGGCCCGGCTGGAGCGCGAAGAGAGGCTCGCTGAACTCGGGCTTCAGATCCGGGCGTTTTTGCCAGCCGAAGTCGCCGCCTTTGGATTTGCGGGCGTCCTGGCTGTATTCTTTCGCGAGTTCCTCTAATTTCGCGCCGGCGCGAAACTTCGCGAGAATCTCCTCGGCCTGGGCGAGGAGCTGGGCGTCGGTGGACTCCCCGCGATTGAGCTGAATCAGACGGAGGTAGACCTGCTCATCCTGGTGGAATTTTTGTTGGTTGGCCTCGTAGTAGGCCTCGACCTTGGCGGGGCTGACCACGTTGGCGCTCTTGCGCTGCTGGCCGCGCATGTAGCCGTAGATGATCTCCTCCTCCATCTCCTTGCGGTAATCGCGCAGGGTGAACCCGCGGGACTTCAGATAGGCGAGGAAACGGGCGCGATCGCCCTCGAACTGGGTGGCGAGCTGCTCCTGGATCGCGTTGTCGACGTAGCTCTCGGGGATCTTGCGCTTATCGTCCTTCCGGAACTCCTTCACGATCAGGTAGCGATCGATGAGGTTGCGGATGATTTCATCCTGCACGCGCTCGAGCTTTTGGGAAAACTCCTGCTGGTTGCGCGAATCGCGGCGGATCTGCGGCAGGATCGGCGCAAGCTCGCGGCGAATGTCGTCCACCGTGATGATCTTCTCCTCGACCACGGCGGCGATGCCGTTGGCGAAACGGAGATTGAGACCGTCATCGGCCGCCGCGGCGGGGGCGGCGGGTTTGGCGAGGGGCTGGGCGAGCGCCAGCACCGGAGCGCCCAGGGCGCCGACGAGAACAAGGCGGGTTGCGAAACGACGAAAGGCTTTGGACATGAGAGCGGGACAAGGTCGGGCTACGGCGGCGGAAAGGTAAATTTCGTGCCAAGCTAGAAGTGGCAGGGGGTGGGTCAATGGGGGAAAACGGACAGGTGGCGGGCCCGTGTGTTTCGGCTGGCGCGAACGACCGCGACAGATGCAGCGTTCGGGGAAGCACCACCGCCTGATGAAACTTGTCCCTGTTTTGCTGGGTATTTCCTTGGCCGCGAACGCGGCGTTGATCGCGACCCGGCACTCCGCGGCCGGCGCGGCGGAACGCGGCGGCAAGCCGGTGGCGGGTGCGACCGCCTCCTCCGGCGTGGGCGCGAAGGCGCCGAGTGAAGGCGCAGGGGTATCCGGCACGAGCATCGCAAACGCGGTCCAGTCCGGCGACATGGCCTCGCTGCGCGACGGACTGCGGGCGGGCGGAGTGCCCGAGGATGTGGTGCGTTCGGTGATCTCGATGCTTCTCTGGAAACAGCATTCGGCGCGGATGCAGGAGCTCACGAACGGCGCGATGGCCAAGGAATGGTGGAAGCAGGAGGATTGGAGTTTCTCCGGGAGAACCAAAGAGCAGCGCGAGGAGATGCGCGGATTGCAGAAGAAAGCGCAGGCGGAAATCGAACGCCTTCTCGGCCCGGATCCGGAACCGGAAAAATCCAATCCGTGGCTCGCCCGGCAGTATGGGTTTTTGCCCAAAGAGAAACGCGATGTGTTGATGAAGATCGAGCAGGACTACCAGGAGCTTCAGTCCGAGCTGCAGCAGGACAGCGGCAGCTTCCAGATGCCCGAGGACCGCGAGAAGATGCGCTTCCTCGCCGAAGAGAAAAAGCGGGACATGGCCTCCGTCCTCAGCCCCGAGGAGCTGGAGGCCTACGAGATGCGGCAGTCCAGCACGGCGAACAATCTGCGTTGGCAAATGACGCAGATGAACGCGACGGAGGAGGAGTATAGGGCCATTTACGCGATCCGGCGGGAGTTCGACGAGCAATACAACCAGATGGACCAGTTTGGGCAGCGATCCATGAGCCAGGACGACTGGAAAAAGCGCAATGAGGCCGAGAAAGCCATGCGCGAGCAGATCAAGGCGGCGCTCGGCGAGGATCGCTACAAGGCATACGCCTACGCCCAGAATCACGAGTATCAGCAGCTTCAGGGGGCGACGAAGCGCTTCGGGCTGCCCGAGGACACGCCCATGCGGGTGCTGGAGTTGCGCGATCAGATCAGCGTGGAAGGCAACCGCATCGCAGACGACAAGAACCTCACGCCCGAGCAAAAGGGCGAGGCGCTACGGAAACTGGCCGCGGACGGACGGCAGAAATTGAACGCTTTTCTGGGCGCCGAGGTCGCCGAAGCCTACAAGGCGAACACCGGGGCGCGATGGCTCGACGATCTCGAAAAAGGAAGCATCTACACCTACGACGAAAACGGAGGCACGCGCGGCCGAAGCGTGGATATTCACTCGAAGCCGGTGACGAAAAAATAGCCGTTTCGGACCTCGGCGGATCAGCCCGGCGCCGGCAAATTGCCGAGGAACACGAGGATCTCCTTCAGACGTGCGAGCGGCTTTGGCGCGGTGAGGCGCGGGAAACGTCCGCCGAGCTGCACGAAATCGTCGCGGCGGCCGGCGCCGGCGCGGATGAGCTTCAGCTTGGAGCCGTCGGTTTCGACGCTGACGATGCCTTTCTGCTCGGCGGAGACGCGGATGGCGGTGACTTGAAGCAGCGCGCGGACTTCGTCGCCGAATTTGCCAAAACGGTCGACCAGCTCGGTCTCGATTTCCTTGAGCTGCGCGGGCGAGGACGCAAGCGCGAGGCGGCGGTAGAGGTCGAGACGAAGGCGGGTTTCGCCGATATAGGCCACCGGCAGGCGAGCTTGTATCCGGTCCACGGTGACCGCGCCGGCGGCGGCGTCCTCGGCGTCCTTGATCGCGAGGTAGCTGCTGTTGGCGGACGATGCGTTGGCCTGGGCGTTTTTATCAGGCGGGCTGCCTTCTCCGACGAAGACGAAGTCCAGCTTTACGGCCGCGCGGATCGCGGCGGCCTGTTTGTCGCCCTTCAGACGGGCGACGGACTGGCGAAGGAGCTGGCAGTAGAGCTCGAAGCCGACACCGACGATGTGGCCGGATTGCTGCGCTCCGAGGAGGTTTCCGGCGCCACGCAGCTCGAGATCGCGCATCGCGATGCGGAAGCCGGCGCCGAGCTGGTTGTGGGTGCGGAGGGCGTTGAGGCGTTCGCGGGCGATCTCGACGAGGCGCGTATGGCGATGGAGCAGAAGGTAGGCGTAGGCCTGGTGCTTAAAACGGCCGACACGACCGCGGAGCTGGTAAAGTTGTGAAAGCCCGAAGCGGTCGGCGCCCTCGATGATGATCGTGTTGCAGTTGGGGATATCGAGGCCGGTTTCGATGATGGTCGTGCACACGAGCACCTGGTGCCGGCCGGCGACGAAGGCGGTCATCATCTCCTCGAGCTCGTGCTCGTCCATCTGGCCGTGGCCGACGCCGCTATCGACGTCGGGGAGAAGCTCGCGCAGGCGGGCGGCGACGAGGGAGATCGTCTGGACGCGATTGTGGAGGTAGAAGACCTGGCCGCCGCGGCGCAGCTCGTGGCGGATGGCGTCCACGACAAGTTGTTCGTCGTAGGTTTTGACGATGGTCTGGATCGGGTGGCGGTCGACAGGCGGCGTCTCGATCACGCTCATGTCGCGCGCACCGGTCATCGCCATGTAGAGCGTGCGAGGGATGGGCGTCGCGGACATCGAAAGCACGTCCACGGAAACGCGCAGGGACTTGAGTTGCTCCTTATGTTTCACACCGAAGCGCTGCTCCTCGTCGATGACGACAAGGCCGAGGTCCTTGAAGTGGATGTCCTTGTTGAGCAGACGGTGTGTGCCGATCAGGATGTCGACCTGGCCGGCGGCGGTGGCGGCGATGATGCGCGTCGACTCGGCCTTGCTGCGGAACCGGGACAACATTTCCACCGCCACAGGGTAGCCGGCCATGCGCTCGCGGAAGGTGTTCGCGTGCTGCTGGGCGAGGATCGTCGTCGGCACGAGAATGGCGACCTGTTTGCCGGCTTGCACGGCCTTGAACGCGGCGCGGATGGCGACCTCGGTCTTGCCAAAGCCGACGTCGCCGCAGACGAGGCGGTCCATGGGGCGGGTGCGCTCCATGTCGGCCTTTGCGGCCTGGATGGCTTTGAGCTGGTCGGGCGTCTCCGTGTAGGGAAAGGCGCCCTCGAACTCGCGCTGCCAGTCGTTGTCGGGCGGGCAGGAGAAGCCGGGCTGGGCGTCGCGGGCCGCCTGGATGCGCAGCAGCTCGGCGGCGAGATCGAGGGTGGCGCGTTCGGCCTGGGCGCGGGTCTTCTGCCAGCGGTCGGAGCCGATCTTGCCGAGTTGGGGCCGGACCTTGGAAAGACCGACGTAACGGCTGATCAGATGCGCTTCGGGAAGGGGGACGTGAAGCGTCACGCCTTCGTCGAACTCGAGGGATATCACCTCGCGGAGGCCGTCGCGCGTATCGAGCTTTCTGATACCGCGGTAAAGGGCCACGCCGTGCTGGAGATGGACGACGAAATCCCCCTCCACGAGGTCGGCGAAGTCGAGGAGCTGGTCGACCTGCGCCCGGTGCACGACGGCGCGCCGGTTCGTCTGCGCGCGTCGCGCCCGCTGGCGGCCGAAGAGCTCGGTCTCGGTCACGACCACCTCGACGGGCGCCGGCGGCAAGTCGCCAGGCGTTTCCGCCAGCCGGGGGATTTGGAGTCGGAAGCCTTCGTTGAGCTGGCCGCGCAGGAAGCGCGGCCGGAGTTTTTTCGCGGCGGGGTGGGCGGACAGGATTTCCTGGACGCGTTTTTCCTCGGACTCCTTCGGAACGACGATCGAAAGGCGGGTGCCTTCGGCATGCCAGCGGGCGAGAAGGGCAAGGAAGTCGTGGCGGGCCTGCTCCTCGGCGGCCAGTCGTTCCTGGGCGATCAGGTCGTCCGACGGGTAGCGGCGATGGTGCGCGAGGCTTTCGGTGTCCCATGTCCGTTCCTCGAGGGCGGAGCCGCCCGCCGCGGAATCGAAAAGCGCGGCCGCCTCGTCGAGGTCGGCTATGGCGTCCAGCGCGCAGACTCGCGCAAGGATGGGCGCGAGCGTCGGCGCGGCGGAGTTTTCGCGGGCGAGGAGGCTGAAGGTTTCGTCGAGCAGGGACGGTTCGACGAGAACGAGGCGCGCGGCCGGGCTCAGATAGGGCGCCAATCCGGAGAGCGAGGGGGCGAGCGCGAGCCGCGGCGAGGCGGCGAGGGTGAGTTTCTCGACCGCATTCCCGGAGCGCTGCGTGACGGGATCGAGTTCGCGAATGTCCTCGAGTTCGTCGCCGTAGAAATCGAGGCGGTAGGGTTGGGACGCGTTGACCGGGTAGAGATCGATGATGCCGCCGCGCACGGCGTAGGTGCCCGGCGCTTCGCAGACCGCCTCCGCGTCGTAGTCGAGCGCGCGAAGTTTTTCCAACAGGGCGTGGAATGGGTGCGTTTGGCCCTTGGTGAGGACGAGCTCGTTGGCGGCGTAGTCCTCGAGCGCGGGCACGCGTTGGAGGAGCGCGGCGGGCGTGGTGAAGACGACGAGCGGGGAGTTGTTGCCGGGCGCAAACGCGATGTTGCGGGTGGCGCGGAGCCGCGAAAGCACGGCCTGGCGGTCGGCGGAGGCGGCGAAGGCCTCGGCCATGTCGCGGGCATCGGTGTGGGCCTCGGGAAAAACAAGCGTTTCGAGCCCGGGCCCACCGGCGGGCGTGGCGGAGCTTTTGCCCTTGGGTTTGGCGCCTTCGGGCGAGAGCGCGGCATGAAAGAGCGCGGTGTCCTCGGCCAGCTGTTCGGCGGCCTTGAGGGTGTCGGCGACCACGAGCCAGACCGGCGCCGGATGGCGGACGAGGAGCCGGGCGAGCACGGCGCCACGCGCGGGTGCGCACACCCCGGTGTGTTTGGCGCGGGGCAGGGAGGATGCGGCGGTGATCGGCGACTCGGGCACAGGCGGAGGAACAGGGGGAGCGCAGAGGAAAGGGCGGCGGGGGCGAAAGTCGAATCCGCCGTCGTGTTGGTGCCGCCAAAGGCATTGCCCGGAAGGCGAGGGCCGTGCATGCCATGGGCGTGTCCACGCTTCAACCCGTCAAAAAGCTTCGCGCGACCTTGTGGCTCTACCTCAGCCTGATCGCGCTCTCCTTGTTCTGGCTGCTCTTGGCTCAATGGGGGGTTTTGAAGGAGCTGGAAAAACTATCGGTCGACTTTCGTTTTCGTGCGCGCGGGCCGCTGCCTTCGCCGGTCAAACTCGTCTACGTCGATATCGACGCCAAGGCGTTGACCGAACTCGGAAATTTCCCGTGGGAACGGGGCATCTTCGCTCGGGTGTGCGACATGTTGATCACGCATGGCGGCGCAAAGGCCGTCGGGATCGACGTCGTGTTCTCCTCCGCGGGCATCCCAAACGTGGCCGATCCCGCCAAGGTCGCGCGAGGCCAGGCCGAGTTCGGCCGGTATCTTTGGGATTCTCCGCCGGTGGTGCTGGCGGCGAGCTATGCGGGGGGCATCCAACTGAACGAGAACGGAGAATATGTTTCGCGAGACTTTCCTCGAGCGGTCAACGGTCCGGGCAGAGACAAACCTGAGCTGCCGGAGTTTAAGCTGGGCCGGGTAACCTTTACCCCGAAGCTGGTTGGCTTGATCGACGCGATGGACGTCGACACGCGGCGAGTGCCCATGTTCGTCCCTGTGGTCGGACAAAATTATCTGCACATATCTCTCGAGCTTGCGCGTCTCCATTGGGGGGTGGAGCCGGATGGGGTGAAGATATTTCCCGACCGGATCGAACTGCGCCGGCCGGACGGAGAACTGGTGCGCACCGTTCCCTTGGAGGATCAGCAATACGTCGACATCAACTGGTTCTCGCCGTGGCTGCATGAAACGAATCCACGCGTGAGCCTCGCGGACCTTCATCTGTTGCACGAATTGCAGGCAAGCGGAGAGGCGGAGGGATTGGAGGCGGTGAAGGCGTGGTTCAAGGAACACGATTTCAAAGACGCCATCGTCCTGATCGGCCCGGTCGACCCCCTGCTTCAAGATTTGGCCACCACGTCTTTCGACTCCGGGGAGGTGCCGAAGGTCGGTGTGCACGGCAATATGGTGAAGACCATCGTGAGCGGGCGCTTTTTAAGGCATCCTCCCGCGTGGGCCCTCCCGGTCATCACCATCGGCCTCACGGCGTTGGTGGTGGGCCTCTCGCTCGCGTCCGAAGGCAAGCGTAGCACCCTGCGGCGCGTAGTGGCGGCGGTGTTGCTGCTCGGCTACATTCTGGGCTGCTATGCGGCTTTCGCCTGGGGGGGCTGGGTCTTGCCGGTGACGGTGCCGCTTGGAGCGGCCTTTAGCTCGGCGATGATCGGAGGCGCGGCTCAGCTGATCTTGGCCCAGAAGCAAAAAAGCCGGATCAAAGGACTCTTCGGCGCCTATCTCGCGCCTTCCGTGGTCAGCCAGATGGTGGACGCCGGGCAGGAGCCGAAGCTGGGCGGCGTGGAAGAGCAGATCACCGCCTACTTCAGCGACGTTGAGTCGTTCTCCAGCTTCTCGGAAAAGCTCTCCCCGACGCAGTTGGTCGAGCTGATGAACGAATATCTCACCGCTTGCACCGATATCGTTCAGGCGGAGGGCGGCACGCTCGACAAATACATCGGCGACGCGGTGGTCGCGATCTACGGCGCGCCGATGGTGCTGCCCGACCATCCCTTCAAGGCCTGCTACGCCGCGCTTCGTGTGCAGCGCCGCTGCGCCGAGCTCCGAGAAAAGTGGGCGCGCGAGCCGCAGAAAAACTGGCCCGATATCGTGCTGCGTCTGCGGACGCGCATCGGTCTCAATTCCGGCCGCGCCGTCGTCGGCAACATGGGCAGCGCCTCGCGTTTCAGCTACACGATGATGGGCGACACGGTGAATCTTGCCGCGCGCATGGAGTCGGGCGCGAAATCTTGGGGCGTTTACACGATGTGCGCCGACCCGACGCGTCTCGCCTGCGAAGCGGCCGACACCGAGCGCCGAATCGTGTTTCGGGCGCTCGGGCGCATCGTCGTCAAAGGCCGAAGCGCGCCGGTGCCGATCCATGAGCTCGTCGGCCTGAAGGAAGACGTCTCGGAAAAGACCCGCGAGGCGATCACGCGTTTCGAGGCCGGCTTGGAGCGCTACTACGCCCAGGACTGGGATGCCGCCGTCGCCCATTTCCAGGCCAGCGCGAAGCTGGAGCCGAACCAGCCGGACCCGGTGACGGGCATCACACTCAACCCATCGCTGGTTTATTTAAAACTCGTCGCCGAACTTCGCGCCCATCCGCCGGGCGTAAACTGGAACGGCGTCTACGTGATGAAGGAAAAGTAGACCGCGGGTCTGGCTTTTTCGGGGTCGTATTCCGCCGGCCCTTCCCTCGCGTCGAAAATCGCGAAAAACAAAAACCCCGCCGTTTAAGGCGGGGTTTAAAGTGGTGGACCCTAGCAGGTTCGAACTGCTGACCTCCTCAATGCCATTGAGGCGCTCTACCAACTGAGCTAAGAGCCCCTGTGCGAAACAGGACGGCGAAAAAGGCGTTTGTATGAACCGAATGCAAGCGGTTTTTTCGCGATTTTTCGGACTATCGCGCGGGATCACTTTTTCCGCCGGAAAATCACGACGTAAAAGCCGTCGTTGTCGTGGACTCCGGGAGCGATGGCCAAGCCGGGGCCCACGCGAAAAAATCCAAAATCGCGCGCAGGCGGCTCTTCCTCGAAGGCGACGCCGGTCGCGCTCGTGAGGAAGTTTTCCGCCACGGCCCGGTTTTCGGTGCGGGCGATCGAGCAGGTGGCGTAGACGAGCAAACCGCCGGGCCGCACGCGGGACGAGGCTTCGCCCAGGATCTTGGTTTGAAGGCGCGCGGCGGCGGCGAGATCGGCGGCGCTGGTGCACGCCATGAGGTGAGGGGCTCGCCTCCAGGTGCCGCTGCCGGAGCAGGGCGCGTCGACCAGGACGCCGTCGTAACGCGCGCCTGCGTTCACGGCGTGGGTCGTGCGGATCCGCGCGGCGAGACCGGCGCGTGCGGCTCGTTCGCGCAGTTCGGCCAGGGCCGCGGGACGGATGTCCGTGGCGTCGATCCGCGCCGAGGGGCCGAGCAGGCGGGCCAGTTGAAGGGTTTTGCCGCCGGCGCCGGCGCAGGCGTCGAGCCAACGCGGTCCCGGGCCGCGCGCAGGCAGATCGAGCGAGGCGAGGATGGCCTGGGATCCCAGGTCCTGCACCTCGTAGTGGCCCGATTGATACGAGGTGCAGGCGGAGACATTGGTCTCGGCGGGCAGCCGGCGGGCGTCGGGGAGGGCGGGGTGGGGCGTGGCCACCCAACCGCGCGCGGCCCATTCCGCCTCGGCTTCCGCGGGGTCGTCGGTCTGAAGACGCACCCAAACCGGCGCCCGGGAGCGGAGGGCTGCGGCGGCGGTTTCGGCTGACTGGCCGGTGTCGCACTCGGCGGGAAACCAGTCAGGCACCAGCGAGACCGGCGAGATTGCGGGGGGCGCAGGCGAGGCGTAAGCGGCGCGAAACGCCTCGGTGTCGCGAGTGGACGCGCAACCGTTGGCAACGAGGAGCGCCCACGCGGACTCTTCGTTCGCAGGGAGCGTGGCAAGGATGCGGGCGTGCCTTAGGGCGGTGAAGAGGAGCTCCCGGTAAAGACGGCGATCACGCTAGCCGAAGCGGCGGTCGGCGAGCACGGCTTGCAGGCGCGTCGGGACTGCGCGGTCGATCGGTTGCAGTCGGCTCCATAGCTCACGCGCGATGCGGAGCTGATTTGATGCGATGCTCATCCCGGGGTGAACGGAGGGAAATCGTCCTCCGTTTGCCTCAGAGGCCTTGGGTCTCAAGGCTGACGCTCACGCCGTAGTCGTCCTCGCGACGGGGGCCGTCGTAGGTGTAGAAGTCGTAGTGGGCGGTCCAGAAGCGGGAAAGACGCTGGCTGAAGGTGACGCCTTGCTCCGTCAGATCGCCGGTGCGGGAGTCGAAGCGGAGTCGCGCGACGAGCGAGTAAATCTCGTTTAGACGCAGGCCGTAGGTCGCGGTGTATTCCTGGATACGACGAGCGGAGTTAAGGTCCTCGAGGTAGTGGGTGCCGATGCGCAGGCGCCAGACATCCGCGTCGGTGATGGTCAGGCCGGAGTTGAGCTCCTGAAGTTCGCCGGTCTGGACCGTGGTGCGACTGTAGAGATCGTAGCGCAGCCAGCGGGCGGGGTTGAGCGCGAAGAAACTGTGGAGGTCGCTGGCGTTACGGGTGGTGCCTTGGGTCGAGGCGGCCTCGGCGTCGAGGTGCTCGTCGATCGCGAGATTGAGCTGCGCGAGATCGCGCGAGCCGTGGGTTTTGTCGCGGGTCTGAAGCTTTTGGTCGACGCCGAAGCGGAAGGTGTTGAGCGCGGGCAGGCGGTCGATGTCGCGGCGATTGGCGAGTCCGAGGGGGCGGAGGTAGGTGTTGAAGGGATCGTCGTCGATGGCCGGGATGGATCCGCGTCCGACATCGGCCGAGGGGCTGAAACGGTAGCCGACCGAGGGGGCGATGAGATGGCGGAGGCCATCGATGTCCCAACGTTTGTTCTGGTAGTTCCAAGTGCCGCTCGTGGTGAACAGCTCGCTGTCGAAGCCCGCTTCGCCAAGCACGCGAGTATAATAGCCACGCGTGGCTCCGGCGGGGGTGTCGCCGTAGTGGGTGACTCGAGCGCCAGCCACGGGAGTGACCGCGAGCCATTCACGGGGCGAGAAGGGACGCATGGCGCCGTAGTAGAGGTCGACGCGCTTGCTGTGGGTCGTGCCGGCCGTGGACAAGGGCTTCGGCGTGTCCTCGCGGAGGATCGCGACGGAGGCGTTGAGCCGGTGGTAGATACCCGCGCCCACTTCGACCGGGAGGCCGTCGAAACGAATTTCAGGCAGGCGCTCCTGGATCACCGAGTAGTCGTTGACCTGGACGCGCGTGAAGAGGGAAACGACCTGGTTGTCGCCGAGTTTTTGCGCCTCGAACCAGGTGTCGGGCGTCTGGACGTGGCGATAGCTGTCCGGACGGAAGTCACGGGTGATGTAGGAATCGGACCAGTAGTTGAGCTGTCCGTTCAGGCTCAGGTCGTTTTCGAGCCGCTGCTGGTGCTTCCACTCGACGTAGCCGCGTTCGTCGCGGATCGGCTTGCGCAACACGTCCAAGTCGGTGTCGCCCTGGTCTTGGATGTAGCCGGAGCGAAATTCGCCTTGGGCGCCGAGCCCGTCGGCGGCGACGGAATCGTATTTCGCAATGGGACCAAAAAGCACGCCACGTTTCGTGAAGATGCCGACATCGCCGCCGACTTGCAGGTTCTCGTTGGCGGCGGTGGTGGCCGCGACGCTGAGTTCGCCACCGAGGTTGCCGCTGTAACCGACTTTGGCGTCGAGGCCGGTGATCGCCGGATCGCGGGGGCTTTGGGAGATGGAGGGAAGGGGGATGATCGGGGTCGGGCCGATGCCGAGGCGGGCGCCCTCGACGCGGACGGTGGAGTCCTTTTTGTCCGGAGCCTCCTGGTAGGTGAGGGTCTTGGCGCGGACGACCGGATTGATCGGCTCGGGCTCGCCATAGTGCACGGTGGCGTCGCTGACCGTGAGTTTCTCGGAGGTGCCTTCGGCCTTGGCGCCCTCGGCGAGGATCTGCCCCTGACCGACGCGGAAGCGATCGACCGTGTAAGTCTGGGTGTTGACGTCGTAGGTGAGCTCGTCGGCGACGAGGCGCATCGCACCGCGGATCAAGATGACGTTGCCGCGCGCGATGGCGATGTGCTCGGCGTTCCGGTAAACGATTTCGTCCGCATAGAGGACGACGTCCTTGTAGGCAAGGCGGGCTTCGCCGGAGAACACCGACTCGCGCTCGTTGATGCGCGCGGGTTCCTGCGAGGTGATCTGAGGCACCAGCGTCTCGGCGGCGTCGAGGCGGGCAAAAGCGAGCAAAAGCGTGGCGACGAGGGGGGCGAAGCGGAGGGTCACAGGGCGCCGAGCAAAACGCGCGAGCGAGGGCAGGCAAGCCCCTGTTGAGGCGATCAGGTGGCGCGCAAGAGGATGCGCCGGCGCGGTGTTTGGCCTACTTTTCGCTTTGCGAGCTTCATCCCGCCGGCCAAGGTGCGCCCGCCCTCCGGCCTCCCTCCAAACACTCTCTCATGGCCCGACCAGCCGCGTCCTCCAAATCCACCGCAATCAACGAACTCGCCCTGCTGCGCGCCGAGGTGCGCTCGCTCGGCTCGGCGCTCGGCCGGGTGATCACCCGCTTGGAGGGGCCGGAAACGCTCGCCACGGTGGAGCGCTTGCGCGGCCTCGCAAAGGCGGCGCGTGCGGGGGACGCCAACGCGCCGAAAGGCCTCACGTCGGAGGTGGCCGCATTGAAACCTGAAGAGGCCTTCAACCAGGCGATGGCCTTCACGCTCTACTTCGAGCTGGTGAACCTCGCGGAGGAAAATTTTCGCATCCAGCTCCTGCGCCGGCGCCGGGCCGCGCTTTTGCGCTCCGATGCCCAGCCTCTGCGCGAGTCGATCGAGTCGGCGGTGGGCGAACTCAAGGCCCGCGGGGTCGACGCCACCGCGATGCAGAGCCTCGTCGACCGGATCGCGATCGAGCTCGTGTTCACGGCGCATCCCACCGAGTCGAAGCGCCGGACCCTCCTGACCAAGCTTCGCCGACTTGCGCAATTGCTCCTTCTCGACAAGGGCCAGGAGCCGGGACAACTCGGCGACCCCGCCGCCGTCGAGCGCGAGATCGCCTCGCTCTGGCTCACCGACCGCAGCCGCGTGGAACGCCCGACCGTCACCGACGAGGCGCGCACCGGCATGTGGTATTTCGACACCACGCTTTTCGACGTGCTGCCGCGCCTTCATGCCGACATGCAGCGCGCGCTCGCCCGCCATTACCCGACGGTGAAGGCGCCCGCGCGCTGGCTCACGTTCGGCTCCTGGATCGGCGGCGACCGTGACGGCAATCCGAACGTCACCGCTGGCGTTACCGCGGACGTGCTGGCTTTGCATCGTTCGCTGGCGCTCGAGAAACTCTACGCCCAGGTCCGCGAGCTTGGCCGCACGCTCACCGTCTCCGACCGCCGCGAGGCGCTCATTGACGGCACGCCAGAGTTCCTGGTCGATCAGG
>CBIHRE010000076.1:0-13424 GCA_966212385.1 uncultured Akkermansia sp.
CAACTGCGGTCGCGTGGACAAAAAGTTCGCCGCGCAGTATGACCAATACTTCCGTGCGATGTCGGAGAACGCCTTCGACCGGGCGGTGGACCTGCTGCTGCTGACCTTGGGCAAGCTCCCGCCGATGGACGTGGACGAGTTCAAGAAGCGGGTGATCAAGGTCCTCGAGCGGCAGGTGACGCGGAGCCACATCAAGAATCTGCCCTACCGGGAAAAGTCGATCGGCAGCAATTCCGCGGAGCTGAACCAGATCATGGCTGAGTATGAGATCGAGATAAACTGGGAGATGCTGAAGATGGCGCGCGCCTTTGAGTCGGTGGACCAGAACATCTCGGTGCTGAATCCGGAGTTTAACTTCACGCGGGAGATGCAGCGTTATCAGATGTCCGCGGCGAAGCGCCGAAAGGAGCTTCAGCTGCGCAACCTTCCTGGCATGCTGGATCAGATTGCGGATTTCGCGCAGATCGTCCTGCCATCGATCATTCAGCGCTCGTCGACCTTCGGCGGCAGCGTCGGCAAGGGCATCCAGCTCGTCGCGGCCTTCCTTAATTTGGTGAAGAAGGGGCTAGTCCTCACGCTGGTCGCGATGGCTTGGATCTATGTTTACCAGCATCATCACAAGCTGGTCGACCGGCTGCACAATGAGAAGAGCGACCTCCTCACCGAGGTGGGTGTCACCGAGTTGGTGGATCACGTTCCCAAGGCCGAAAAGGAAGTGTGGCTGGTCGAGGCCGTGGTGGTGGTGTTTGTGATTTATCACCTCGGCAAATTCATCCGAAACCTGCTCAAGCCCGATCCGCGGGCGACGCGCGGGTGATTGGCGGACGCAGCCTGGATTCTTGTCGCATGGCGTCCGAGGTCGTTCCGCTTCGCGTCAGCCGGGGCATGTTCATCAACTACGCCTATCTCGGCGCGGACCCGCAGGCGGGGATTTGCTTCCTGGTCGATCCGGCCTGGGAGCTGGCGAAAATCGAGGAGGCTCTGCGCGACTCGGGCTGCCGCTGCGAATTCATCCTGCTGACGCATTCGCATCCCGACCACGTCAACCTGGCGGACGAACTCGCCCGCCGGCTCGGCGTGCCCGTGCACATGTCGCGGAGGGAGATCGAGCGGTATGGGTTCGCCTGCCGGAATCTCCGCGCGTTCGAGGACGGGGAGCGCATTCCCTTCGGCCTTGGCGAGGTGACGACGCTGGTGACGCCGGGGCACAGCTTCGGTAGCACGTGCTTCCGGATCGGGCGTGACCTTTTCACCGGCGACACGCTGTTTGCGGAGGGCTGCGGCATGTGCGAGGGCGAGGGCGCGGACCCGGAGGCGCTGTTCGACAGCTTGCAGAGGCTGAAGGCGCTTCTGCCGCCGGAGACGCGAATCCATCCCGGGCACTCGTATGGGCAGGCGCCGGGGCAGACGTTGAGCCGGATTCTCGGCTACAACATCTACCTTCAGTTCGAGAAAAAGGCGGACTTCGTGGCCTACCGGATGCGGCCGGGGCAGAGCGGGTGGGCGAGTTTTCGGTGAGGGCGGGCGTGTGCGCTTAGATCAACAGCTGATTGATTAGGGATCTTAGGTGGACGGGCGCGTCCCCGCGCCCGTGGGTTCGAGGCCCGAGCAATGAGCTCGCTTTGTTGGCAAGGTAGGGCGGGCCCGCTGCGTTGCCGCTCTGGCATTACCACTCCCCCGCGGCGCGCCCGGCGGTCGCGCCTTACCTTTCGGCCACGACCGACGGGCGGAGGGACCCGCCCGTCCACCTAAATACCTAGCCGGTTAGCCACTGGGATCACTTCCCGCCGGCTTTGGCGGCTTCGGAGATGGCGCCCATCTGAGCGGAGAAGCCGGTTATGCCCATGAGAATGGCGTAGGCGGTGACGTGTTGATAGCCGGCTTGGCCGAGGAAGCTCAGGACGCCGAGGAGCGATTGCACGATTTTGCTGTCGCCGATTTCGGCGATGGTCTGGGCGAAGTCCTCTTCGATTTTGTGGATTTCCGCTTTCAGCGCCGCGAAGGGGTGAAAACCCGTGACGGGCGCGCCGTGCGGCTGGTCGATCGGCGCGGTGGCGAGGTGGGCTTCGATGATCGCCTCGATGAGCTTGGCCACGGCCTTGGTCACGGCGGGGGACCAGCCGAGTTTTTTGGCGAGCTTGTTGGCGATAAAGTTGGCGAGGACGTCGATGGCGATCTCCTCCGGCGTGATCGTCGGCGTGGCGAGATTGACCTGGCTGACGAGGGGAGCGGTCTGGTGGTTGAGCTGAAGGTAGTTTTGACCAGAGCCGAGCGATTGCTCCGAAGCCAGCAACACGAGCGCGAGCACGAGGGCGTTAGGCGCGATGTAGGGGTAGTAGAGGTGCGGCGCGGCGTTGAGCATATCGAGCTCCCACGCGTGGGGAACGATGTCGATGCCGTTCCAGATGCGATTGGTGCGCGTGCCGAGCACCTCGTCGTAGTGCAGCGCGAAGGGGGCGTTGCCCGGCGTGGCCCCGGCGGAGGGCAGGGCGCTGACGACGGCGCGGCGGTTCGCGTCCCAACCGCCGGCGACGCCTTGTTTGTCGGCGAGGTATAGCGCCAGCGAGGCGGAAAGGGCGCCGCCGAGACTGTGGCCGGTCACGGCGATCTCGGTGCCGGCGGAGGAGGCGGCGGAAGTGATGCCGCCCAGGAACTCGAGCAGGGTGCCCTTCGTGCCGTCCGACATCTGGAGGAGGGCGCTGAGGCCGGTGGCGGTGCCTTGCGAGACGCGCGGGGTGGTCTTGTCGTCGGAACGCTCGCCGGAGAAGTTGCCGTCGAGGACGCTTGCCCAGGCGACGGATTTATAGACGTCGAAGTCCTCGAAGAACCAACCATACCACGAGACCGGATTGGTGCCGGCGATGGCGACGACGTAGGTCGTGGTGCCGCCGGAGCTGCGTTGGGCGACGAACATGGTGTTATCAGCGACGCCGTCGTAGACCGAGCCGTCCGGGTGCTCGGCCTCGAACACGACGGGGCCCCAGACGAGGTCCCATTGGCCGATGAAGCCCACGACCTTGGGATCGGCGAGGGTCTTCTGGACGATTTCTGTGGCGAGGGCTTGGAGCTCCGCGGTGCTGGCCTTCTTGCCGGAGGCGGCGTTGGCGAGCCAGTTTAGGCAGAAAATCTGTTGCAGGCGGTTATAAGACGGGGCGGGGGAGGGTGCGGTGGACATGGCGCGAGGTGGATAGTTAAGGACGACCAACTTGTGGAAATCGCCTTACTTTTGCGCAAGTGGATACTCGCTGATTATTAGATATCTGCGATTATTGGATGTGGTGGTTACGAATCTGCGATGTTTCGCCGATTCGGTGGCTTTCAAGGGCCGGCGGGGAGCGGAAAGCCGCGTGCTTTTGGTTGTGTCGGCCGTCGTGCTGCTCAACACCCTTCGGGTCTCGCATCCGAGAACCGCGTTAACCGACTACGCATGACAAAAATATCTCTTTTCCCCGGTCAGGGTTCGCAAAAAAAGGGCATGGGAGCCGAGCTGTTCGGACTTTTCCCCGAGGTGGTCGCCTCGGCGGACAGGGAGCTGGGTTACTCGATCACCGAGCTTTGCTTGGAAGATCCTGCGGGGCGGCTGGGCGAGACGCAGTTTACCCAACCCGCGCTCTACGTCGTGAGCTGCCTCGCGCATCTAAAGGATGTGCGGGACGGACGCATGCCTGACTATGTGGCGGGACACAGCGTGGGCGAATACGCGGCCTTGTTCGCCGCCGGCGTCTTCGATTTCGCGACCGGGCTCAAGCTGGTGAAAAAGCGCGGCGACTTGATGAGCAAGGCTAAGGACGGCGGCATGGCGGCGGTCATCGGCATGAGCCGGGAGCAGGTGGCGGAGGTGATTCGCGTCAACAACTACCGCGACCTTTACGTGGCCAATCTGAACACACCGCAGCAGATAGTGATCTCGGGCGGGCGCGCCTCGGTCGTCGCCGCGCAGGGGGCGTTCGAGGCGGCGGGCGCGCAGTTGTATATTCCGCTCAAGGTGAGCGGGGCCTTCCATTCGCCCTTCATGTCGCAGGCGATGGAGGTGTTTTCCATTTTCCTGGATCAGTTCGACTTTTCGGCGCCCAAGATTCCCGCGATCTCGAACGTGACGGCGCAGCCTTACGACAAGGATGAGATCCGCGAAAACCTGGCCTTGCAGATCACGCATCCGGTGCGGTGGTGCGAAAGCGTGCAATGGTTGTTGAAGCAACCCGCGCCCGAGTTTCGCGAGATCGGCCCGGGCAACGTGCTGACCGGGATGCTCGCGAAGATCAAAAACGCACGCTGATGGCGGACGCGGTCGTGTCGTTCGCGCGTTCGATTCTGGTGCCGCTGCGCCGCGAAGGCTACGCGGCGACGGCGTGTTTCGCCTGGGCGCCGTCCGGCGACTACGCGGACGTCGCGCGGCGGGCGGCGGATTTTCTGCATCCGGAGGAGCAGGCGAGCTTCGCGGCGCTGAAGATCGAGCGCCGGCGCGCGAGTTATCTGCTCGGTCGCTACGCGGCCAAGAGCGCGCTCGCGGGCTGCATCGGCCCGGAGTTCGACGCAAAGGGAACCTTGATCGTCTCGGGCATCTTCAGCCAGCCGGTGGTGCAGGCGCGGACGGCGCGTCCCTGGGGCGTGGGCATCAGCCACTCGGACCGGCTGGCCTGCGGGCTGGCTTATCCGGAGGAGCACCCGATGGCGGTCGACGCGGAGGAGATCGACCCGGCGCGCACGCGGGTGATGGCGACCCAGATCGGCGACGCGGAGGCGGCCCGGGCGCGCGAAGCTTGCGGAGGCGACTTCGACTTTGCGGCGACGCTGGTGTGGACCGCGAAGGAGGCGCTTTCGAAGGCGCTGCGCTGCGGGATGACCTGCCCCTATGAGCTGCTGGAAACCGTCGAGGTGACGGCCGACGCGGAAGGCTGCGGCGGGCGGTTCAAGAATTTCGGCCAATACCGCTTTCGTGCCTGGCGGCGTGGGAGCACGGTCGTGACCATCGTGCTGCCGAAGCGCACCGAGATGGAGTTTTCGTTGCCCGAACTCCTGTGCCGATGAAGCCATGGCGATGACGCGCAAAGTGGTGTGGATGTTTTCCGGGCAGGGCTCGCAGTATCGCGGCATGGGGCGCGAGCTTTACGATCACGACCCGGTCTTTAGGGAGAGCCTCGAGCGGTGCGACCGGATCGTCCGGCCGTGGATCGGCGCATCGCTGATCGAGGCCATTTACGGTGCGGATCGGTCTGGCGCGTCGGGTGCGCTCGAAGACACGCGAGTGACGCATCCCGCGATTTGCGCGCTGCAGTATGCCTTGGCGCGGACTTTGCAGGAACGCGGTTACCTACCCGATATTTTGCTCGGCTACAGCCTCGGCGAATTCGTCGCGCAACTGGTCGCGGGCGCGATCTCGCTGGAGGCGGCCTTGAAGCTCTTGCACCGGCATGCGAGCCTGATGGAGGTCGCGACGCCCGAGGGCGGAATGCTCGCGGTGCTGGAAAAACCGGCGGCACTTCAACCGGTTCTGCGGGAGTTGTCCGGGCTCTGGATCGCGGCGCACAATTTCGAGAACCACTGCGTCGTGAGCGGCACGCCGGGTTCGCTCGACGCGTTGCAGCGCCGGCTCGAGGGCGCGAGCGCGACGCTGCAACGCTTGCCGGTGCGCCGGGCCTTTCATTCGCCGATGATGGACGCGGCGGAGGCGGAGTTTCGCGCGCATTTGGGCGCCGTGCGCGCGCGTCCGGCCGCGGGCGAAATCCGATCCGCGGCGGCCGGTGGCGCCAGGGCGGAAGGAGTCGGCGGGCTGTGGTCCGCCACGCGCGAGCGGGTGGATTTTTTTGCGGCGATCCGCCGCTTGGAGAGCGAGCACCCGGAAGGTTTGAACTATTTGGACATGGGCCCGTCAGGCACGCTGGCGACTTTCGTGAAATACATCGGTGTGCGGCCGGAGTCGCGCTGTTTCCCGACGATCACGCAGTGGGGCGGGGCGCGGAAAAATCTACAGGCCTATGAAGAGGCGGAGTAGGGTGGGCGGGGGGAGCGGCTGCCGAAAGTGGGCTCTCTCGTATGCCTCGGCGAACTCCCCCGAAATTACGTAAATCGATCTCTGCGTATATCCTCAAACATAGCCGGGCGTCCGTGGCTCTATTCTTAGCCTCATTCTTAGTTTGGTATTTTCCGAAAACTAAAAATCCCGCGTCTCTTTCGAGAGGCGGGATTTTTGAAGTTGGCGTCCCCACGGGGATTCGAACCCCGGTTCTTACCGTGAAAGGGTAGTGTCCTAACCAGACTAGACGATAGGGACGGAACCAAACGAGAGGGCGAAGGTGGAAAGCTGCTTCAACTGCGCAAGGGAAATTTTCTCCAATTACCGCTACGCAAAATTACAAGTTAATGAACTTGAGACTCAGGATCATATAGTGTGAAGTCTGGGTGAACTGCCGGGAATTTCATGTTCACACCGAAAAAAAACGATCCAGTCGCCGCTCTTTTCTTCGGCACGGCTCCATCTTGATGCGGTCCGTGTCGGAGTCCGCTCTCCCTCTTCTTTTTCGTCACCAATGCAAACCGTCCTCCCTCTCGCCTTCGTCATGGGTCAGTCCCCGATGGAACTCTTCGTCCACGGCGGCTGGATCATGTGGCCCATCCTGCTCGTGTCGCTGGTGGCCGTCACCGCCGTCGTCGAGCGCGTCATCTTCATGCTCGCCGAGGCCTCGCACCGGCAGCCCGCCGTGGTCGAGCAGATGCTGGAGAAGGTCGAGAACGGCGACGCCGAGGGCGCCGTGGTCGTCGGCTCCAAGAGCAAAGACTACGTGGCCAAGGTCCTCGTCTACGCGCTGACGCACCGGGAGCACTCCCTGTCCAACGCCTTCACGCGCGCCGCCAACCAGGAGCTCAATCGCTTCCAGCGCGGTATCGCCGTCTTGGATACGTGCATCACCATTTCCCCGCTGCTCGGCCTGCTCGGCACCGTGCTCGGCATGATGAACACCTTCGGCGCCCTCGGTGACGGCGACATCGCCGCCAACGCCGGCAAGATCACCGGCGGCGTCGGCGAGGCCCTCATCGCCACCGCCTACGGCCTGCTCATCGCCATCGTCGGTCTCCTTCCCTACAACGTCCTCAACGCCCGCGTCGAAGAGGCCCGCCACAACATCACCGACGCCGCCAACGCCCTCGAGCTCACCATCAAGAAAGAGGCCGCCGAGCGGGTCTGAGCCGCGCGCGCACCCAGCGCCGGTCCGCCCGCGTTCATCTTCCTTTCACCCTTAATTTCGACCCACACGCACCATGGCAGGCGGCGGCGGTAATCGCAGTGGCTCGGGCCCGAAGAAGGCCCGCATCGAGATCATTCCCTTGATCGATGTGATCTTCTTCCTGCTCGCCACCTTCGTCCTTTTCACCCTTTCGCTCAACAAGAGCGGCGGCCTTTCCCTCGCTCTTCCGTCCACCCGCACCAGCGAGCCTCGCGACCCCGGCACTTCCGTCACTCTCTCGATCCGCGAGGACGGCACCCTCGGCTGGGACAAGGAACTCATCACCCTCGATCAGTTCCTCGTTCGTCTTCAGGCCTACAAACAAACCCAGCCCGACGGAAAGATCCTCATCAACGGCGACGAGAACGCCCTCTTCCAGCAAGTCCGCTACGTCATCGACGAGGTCCGCAAGGCCGGCATCCGCAAGGTCCTTATCGAGACCCGCATCCGCCCCGCCGACTAAACCGCCCGGCGTCGCCCTCCGTCTCTCCGGTTTCCCGCCTCACGCTCCCTGCTCCAGCTCAGATGTCCTCCCTCTTCGGCAGTCCCATCCAGCTCGCCCCGGTCAAGAAGGCCCGCATCGAGATCATCCCCTTGATCGACGTGATCTTCTTCCTGCTCGCCACCTTCGTCCTCTTCACGCTCTCGCTGAACAAGATCCAGGCCGTCCCCGTCGATCTTCCGCAGGCCAGCGCCAACGCCGCCAAGCCCGACGAGGACACTTCCGTCATCATCCAGATCTCCGACGCCGACTCCGCCTTCTGGAACAAGGAGCCGATTTCCCTCTCCGACGTCGCCCCCCGCCTCGCCAGCTACAAGGCCAGCACCCCCAACCCCCGGGTCCTCGTCACCGGCGACGACCGCGCCAAATACGGCAACGTCATCAAGGTCCTCGACGAGGTCCGCCTCGCCGGCATCCAGACCGTCACCATCGAGACCGCCTACCGCGCCTCCGGCCGCTGATCCAGCCACGTATCCGCAGCCTACCTACACTTTAATGAGCCGGAACGCCCTCATCGCCGTCCTCGTTTCCCTCGCGCTTCACGCGGGGATCGCCTTCAGCGGCGGCCTTTTCAAGGAAAAGCCCGCCGCCCGCGTCGCCGAGGCGGAGGTTCCCGCCATCGCCCTCGACCTTCCGCCGCCGCCCGAGCCCGAGGAGCCCGAGGTCTACGAAAACAACGTCTCCGACGCGCCCGCCTCCGTCGCCGAATTCGCTCCGCCGATGCAGAACGACGTGCCTTCCGCGGTCATCGACTCTCCCTTCGTCCAGCAGATGCAAGCGCCGCCGCCTCCCGGACTGAGCCGCCCCACCGGCGCGATCACCCTTCCCACCGCGCCGCCGCGTCCCGCCGCCGGCAGCGGCCTGGCAAATATTTTCAACCTCACCGACCTCGATCAGAGGCCCGAGCCTCGTGTCCGGACACTTCCGCCCTATCCCTTCGAGATGCGTCGCTCCGGCCTGAAAGGCGAGGTCGTGATCCGGTTCATCGTGGACACCCAGGGCAACGTCCGGGACCCGGAGATCGTCCGCTCGTCGCACCCCGGCTTCGAGCAGGCCGCCATCGACGCCGTCCTGAAGTGGCGCTTCAAGCCCGGCAAAAAAGGCGGTGTCGCGCAAAACACCCGCATGAGCCAGCCGCTCACCTTCACCCTCAACGCGGACTAAGCCCGATGCGTTCCTCCCTCCACGTCCGCCGTCTCCTCGCTGGTTTCCTCGTCGGTTTCGTCTGCGCCGGCGGCCTTGCTCCGGCCTTCGCCCAGCCTTCCGCCGACGAGTTGCCTAAAAAGGAGATTTCCGACGCCGCGTCCGCCGGCTTCGCCAAGCTCCAGCCTCTCGTCACGGCGAAGAACTACGACGGCGCGCTCGCGCTGGTGGCCCAACTCCTCGCCGCCTCCGCGCCCACGAGCTACGACGCCTATCTCCTCTCGCAGCTTCAGGCCCAGATACTCCTGAACCAGGGCAAATTCGTCGACGCCATCGCCCCGCTTGAGCGTTCCCACCTCATCGCCGAGGGCAACGCGCGCTTCCTCGACGCCCCCACCCATCTCGAGCGTCTCTACCTGCTCGCCCAGCGCTATTATCAAGCGGGCGCCGGCCAGAAAACTCCCGCGGCCCAGCGTCCGTCTTACGAAAAGGCCCTCGCCTACGCGCGCCAGTGGTTCGAGCGCTCCACAAAGCCTTCCGCCGAGGTTCAGGTCTTCGTCGCCTCGCTCCTCTACCAGATCGCCACGCTCGACTCCGGCCGCCCCGATCACGCCCTCCTTCGCGAGGCGGCCGACCACGCGCGCGAGGCCCTGATCATTTCGGCCAAACCCGCCCCGCAGGCCCGCCAGCTCCTCGTCGCCTGCCTCCTCCAACTCGGTGAAAACGCCGCCGCCGCCGAACAACTCGAGGTTCTCGCCGCCGCCGACCCCAAGAACGCCTCCACCTGGTCGCAGCTTCAGGCGCTTTATCTGAGCTCGGCTTCCGACGCGAAGGATCCCGCCGACGCCCGGACCGCCAACATCCGCGCCCTTCTCGTCCTCGAGCGAGCCCGGGCGCTCGGTTTTCTCTCGTCGCCAAAAGATCGATACACGACCGTCGCGATCCTGTTCAATCTGGGCCAGTTCACCCGCGCCGCCGAGCTTCTCGAGTCGGGTCTGGCCGACGGCACGCTTGAAAGCTCCAAGCGCAACTGGGAGTTGCTCGCCTCCGCCTACCAGCAGACCGACCGCGAGGAGCGTGCCATCGACGCCGTCCGCCGCGCCGTCGCCAAGTTCCCCGAAGACGGCGGTCTCGAGCTTTCGCTCGCGCAGGCCCTTTACGGCGCCGGCAAGATCGAGGACGCCTACGCCCACGCTCGCGCCGCGATCTCCAAGCCCGTTCTGGAAAAGCCCGGCCAGACCCGGCTCTACCTCGCCTATCTCGCCTACGAGCTCCAACGCTACGACGAGGCCGGTCGCTGGATCACCGAAGCCCGCGCCGGCGGCGACGTGCCCGCCGCCTCCCTCGATCCGCTCGCCCGCGCCATCACCGAAGCCGTCGCGCAACGCGAGGCCCTCAAAAAATCCTGACCCTCCGCCCGCGATCCTCCGTCGCAAGGTCCCTTTCACTCTCCGGTTCCGACCATGACCAAAGTCTATTTCATCGGCCCCCTCGCCGCCCTGCTCGTCTTCATCGGCGTCTACTCCGTGCATCGCGGGGAATTGAAGGAACGCGAGGTTGCCAAGGCTTCCGCCGCGGCCGCCGCGCAGAAGGCCAAGCTCGAGACCGAGCAGGCCGAGCGCCAGGCCGCCATGGCCGACGCGATCAAGGCCGCCGAGCAGCGCAAACTCGAGAAGGCCGCGAAAGAGGCCCGCGACCAAGCCGACAAGGAAGCCCGCCAGCTCGCCCTCGACGCTCGCGACAAAGCCTACCGAGAGCAGGAAAAGAGCGCCCGCCAGATCGAGCGCCTCAAGAAGGACATCGAGGCCGAGCAGGCCGTCCTCGCCAAGCTCGCCGCCGAGCGGAGCGCCGCCGAATCGGAGAAGACCTTTCTTCAGGATTTCGTCACCAAGGCGCAGTCCAACGTGCAGGCCCTCCAGACCTTGCTGACCAAACTCAACACGCCCGCGCCCGCCCCGGCCGCCGCCAAATAATCCCGAGCCCCGCCGTCGCCCGCCCGTCCGTCATGAAGCTCTATCTTATCGTTCCGCTCCTCCTCCTCGGTTTCAGCGGCGTCTATGTGATGCACACCAAGGAGTCCGCCGCGAAAGCCGCGATCGTCGCCGCCGAGCAGGCGAAACAGCTCGAGGCCGAGAAGGCCAAAAAGGCCGAGGCGGAACGCCAGGCCAAGGCCGACGCCGACAAACGCACCGCCGAGCGACTCGCCGAGGAAAAGCGCAAGGAGGAGGAAAAGCGCGCCAAGTGGGAGGCGGTCGGCCGCCAAATCGCCGCCGACACCGCCACCTACCAGGCCCAGGCGGAGAAAAACGCGGCCGAAACCAAGGCCCTCGAGGAAAAACTCTCCGCCCTCCGCGCCGAAAAGGACCGCGCCAGCCAGGCCGCCTTCGATCTCGCCAAGAATGTCGAGGCCGCGCGCATCCAGAAGCGCAACGCCGAGCTCGAGATCCAGCGCCTCGTCGAGGCGGTCGCCCGCAAGGCCGGCACCACGCTCGGGCCCGTCGCGGCGACACCCTGAGCGGCTCCCTATTCGCATGTCTTAGCTAGGCGGCGGCAGCTCCGGCCATTCGCGAGTGAACCATCGATAGCCCGATAAATTTGGGCTGTTGGCCCCGGGGTGGGCGGGCGCGTCCCCGCGCCCGCTGCCCGCGGCCTGGAGGTCGAGCCTCGGATGCAGAGACGCGCCCGTCCACCTGGCGTGCAAAAGCCAAGGGTGATTGTTGTAAGCAGTGCCCGTCGCTTCGCCGTGCTTGCGGCCGAGCCTGAGGGGCCTTTCATCCGTGGCCGACGTAATGCCGCCCGGATTGATCCAAGGTTTTCTGGATTTTCTCGCGACGACGGACGCTATTCCCGCGCCGTCGGAGGCTCCCGCTTCTACCCCCGTCCCGGTTTCGCCTCCGTCCCGGATCGTCGTGCCCGGTTATGCGCGCTCCGGTGAAGACGCGCCCGAGCTGCCCGACTTGGTTTTCGAGCGCAGCGCGCGCGCCGAGCGTTATCGCCTCACCCTCCGCAAGGACGGCGTGGCGGTGGCGACCATCCCCGCGCGCGGCACCGAGAAAGAGGCGCGCGCCTTCGTCGAGCAGCACCGCGACTGGCTCGAGCGCGCCCGCGCCCGCCAGCGCGCCAAGCCCCGCGCGGCCACGGTGTGGACCCTAGGCACGCATGTGCTCTGGCGCGGCGAGCTCGTCGAAATTCGCAAGGCCGCCGAAGGCGATCGCCCCAGCGTCTGCATCGCGTCCGACGTTTTTCGTGTGCCCCGGCTCGACGGCGACCTGCGTCCCACGCTCGAGGCCCATTTTCTCCGTCGCGCCAAGATCGAGCTGCCCGCCCGAACCTGGGAACTCGCGGCGGAGACGCGCATGGGCGTGAAGGAGGTCGCGGTGCGCAACCAGCGCACGCGCTGGGGTTCCTGCACCACAGGCGGCGTCATCTCGCTCAACTGGCGCCTCATCCAGGCGCCCGATCTGGTGCGCGACTACGTGATCTACCACGAGCTCATGCACCTGAAGGAGATGAACCACTCCGACCGCTTCTGGCGCCGCGTCGAGGAAGTCTGCCCCGCCTGGCGCGAGGCCGAGGCTTGGCTGAAGCGCAACGGCTCCATGCTCGGACTTTGAGCCGAAGCCTCCGTCGCGCGTCGGGCGGGCTCCGCGCGGCCTGAGCGGACATGCGCGCGATTGGCCAAAAACCGCCGCGCCCGATCACCGCGACGCCGGCATACTGCGCGGCCTCATGGATGAGTCGGAATCCGCTCGTGAATCCCGCCGCGACGCCGTGCTGGCCTCGCTCGCGTTTGTTGCTCCCGAAGAAGTGGAGCGGCGTTTCCGCGAGCTCATGAACAGCACCGGCGGCGCATTGAACGAGTGGGATCAGCGTTTCCTCGACTTCATCGCCGCGCACGCCGGCGAAGCGCTGCTTTCGGGAACGCTCGGCGGCGGTTTCTTTTTTGCGTTTTCGGTGCGCGACCTCGCCGGGTTTTGGATCTTGTCCAGGCGCGACGGCGCGAAGGGCAAGGGCTTCCTTACCGGCCACGACGCGAAGCGCATCCTCGAGCTGGCGCGGCTCAAGGGGCTGGTGTCCTGAGGCGGGCGGGATTCGCTTTCATGCCGGGCGCCCGATTTCCCCGTTGGCTCGGGTCGTTCCCGCGTTTCGGCTGAGGGCTTGCCCGACACCGTTTCTCCCGATTCCTCCGCGGTCTCGTTGCCCGCATCCAGGCGCCGGCTCTGCTTCGCGCTGCTGGCGGTCGCTTTCGTCTGCAACCTGGGCGTGTTTTTCGTCCCGTTCATGCGGCTCCGAATCGGGCTTTCGGGGGAGGATTACACGCTTATGCGCTCGGTGGAGATGCTCTGGGAAAGCGGCCTCGGCGTGCTCGCGATCCTGGTTTTCGGGTTCTCGGTGGTCTTTCCCTTCGCCAAGCTCGCCACGCTCGCGGTGGTGACGACCGCGCCGCGCATCACGCCGCGTCATCAGGCTTGGCTCGCCAACGTCGAACGCGCGGGGAAATGGTCGATGCTCGAGGTCTTCGTCGTGTGTCTCGTGCTCACGCTCACGAGCGGCGT
>CBIHRE010000077.1:0-13324 GCA_966212385.1 uncultured Akkermansia sp.
GTGTTATCCTCGCCCATCTCGCGACAGGCGGGGCAGGCGGCAATGATGCGCCCGCCGCGCATGCGGACGTTCACCAGTTTTTCGAGGTCGAGACTCATGGACGAATGCGGAAAGCGGTGGAAACAGGGCGGTCGTTTTTTGGGGAGTGCGTTTCCATCCTCCCCGGCCTGTGTTTCCGCGCGCACATAGTAGGAAACGGTTCTGTTTCCGGTTTCGTTTCCACCCGTTTCCACGTTTTCACCTACGGGGCGTAAACGGGAAACGGGTAGGCGAGGGATGCGGCTAAGCGGGCAGGTAACGCTTGTTCGAGTCGATACGAATGCGCCCCGACTCGACGGCGCGCTTCGCCCATTTGCTCACCGCGCCTTTGCTCACGCCCATTTCCTCCGCGATGTCTCGGCATGAATCCATACCGTCCGCTACCAACTGCACGAAGGCATCGAGATTATCGATCTTGCTATGATTGACGTGGGTGATGCTCCCGTGGGTCTGAAAGGTCCATTGCCACGGGCCGGCCTCGGTTTCGTCCCCCTCGCGATTTTTGGTGAATCGTGCGACGAAGCGCGCTCCGACGTTCTCCTCTGCGACGCTCGGCGCATCCAATCGCATAACCCAGAAAGACGCGTCCTCACGTTTCGAGGTGCCGCGCATGTTGGCTCCGTTGCGGCCGCTGTGGTGAATGATGCAAACCGCGATACCCATGCGGCGGAGCGTGAGCAGCCAAGGAAGCACGGCTTCCCAATCGTCGGCGTCGTTCTCGCGCATGCCGCTAAAGAGGCATGAGAGATTATCGAGGAAGAGAACTTCGATGCGACGCGCCTGGCACTCTTTTAAAAGTGCGGCCTGCTCCTCTGCTTTCGCTAAGTTCAATCCTCGGCCAGTCTCCCGGAAATGCTGATCGTGAGAAAGGAAGTAGAGAGGGGCGGTGGGGTCTTTCCGCAAACCACAGTCACGGTCGCGAAGCCCGTCCAAGGGCATTTCCCCGTCAACATACAGGACGCGGCGAGGCTTGGTAATTTTCCACGGTCCGCAATCGCGCCCTTCGGCGAGGCAACGGGCGAGATAAAGACTCTCCCACGTTTTTCCCAGTCCGCGCGGACCAAACATAAACCCTAGGCCGCCCTCTCGCCACCATGTCCCGACGAGACACTCGCGGGCTGCGATTTCGAGGGCTTCGAGTTGCGCGGCAAGCAGGACCGAACCCGCAAAGGAAAGCGGAGTCGGCGCGCCCGGTGCGGGCACTGGTCGTGGAAAATCAAATACCGGAGGGAGCGCGGTATTCATTGTTTGCCCCTCCCCGTGTTTCGGGCGGCTGCGATCCGCTTTTCCTCGGCGAGCAGAGCGTCGAGAGCGGAGTCGAAGGCTTGGCGTTCACCGTGAAGGGCGAGCCCTTTGACGGCTTGGATGAGCGCCAAGCGGCGAAGGCGACGGCACGCCAAATCTACCCGATGCGCTTTTCTCCCGCGCTTCCTGCGCGCGTTTCGGCGAGTGCCGACTTGCTTCGTGGCTGGCGAGTCGCCAGACTTAAGGCCTTCAAGTATCAGGTTCGTTTCAAGTCCTCCGCCGCCCCCGACGCTTTCCTCGCCGGGGGTGAGGCGTTTTAAGGGGTCACTCATGGCGAACCCCTCCGTTCCCGGCGCAGGCGGGCGCAGGTTGGCCGCTGATGTAGGCAAGCAGTGCGGCCCGGTTTATAAGGAGGACTCCACGAGATGCACCCCGGCGTTTTAAAATCCGGGCTTCTACCGGAGGTTGCCAGTTATTGCGCTCACACCCTACCGCCAGTTCTCGCAATGAGGAGCGAGATAAGCCGCTGACCGCACAGCGAGTGCGCGGGGCAGGGAGTCGAATCCAAGTCGAATTGTCGAATGAAGGCCGTCCGCCGATAAATTGCGGTGCCGAGATGTTGTTTTGAGATGCGGAATGCATAACTATGCGGCATCTCTCGCTGTTGGCGGCCGTAATTCAAAACAACGGCCCAACGGGAATCATTCCCGTTGTCTTTTTATATTCGGGGATTCTTTAGCCCTATCCAGTGTCGTATTTTGTTCTCTAAGGTTGTAAGATCTATGTTCTTACGCCTGCCTTTTGGCTTTGGGATAATTGCTCTAACCTTTTCCAAATCAACTAGTGGAAGAATGGCTTTAACGCGCATAGCGCAGCCGTTGTCCTTTACGACTTCCTCGAAGTATGCGTGAAGTGCTCTTTCGGCTTCGATGTCCTTCTTCCTGCCGACATTTGTCTGTGCGCTTTCTCCGAGCGCAACGCCGGCCTCGAATGCGTTGAGAACTGCGAGGCGGAAGTCATCCGGCGTCCCGCGAATATATCCCGAACCATCGAGATACCTCAGAACGTGCCGCATCTTTTTTTGCGCCTCAAGACGGCGAGCGTATTTGGGGAATCTTTTTTGTCCGTCGGGGGATTCGAGTAAAACACCTTCTTTCTTCCACTGCGGGCAAGCGATCCCCGCCACTTTGACGCGAGAAAATCCCGAGCTAATCAGGTTTTCCGATAGCTCTTTGTCGGCTTCAAATCCGCATCGTTTTTCGAGCATCTCGCATAGAGACGCAACCGCTTGGGCGTTAACCTCGGCTTGAGCGTCGTCGTAGCCGATTTGTTCGATTTTTTCCGCCTCTAATAGCCCATACCCCGCGCGCATTTTTTCAGATACGCGACTGATCCGACTTTTGGGCGTGTGGACTTCCTTCGGCGTATAATTGCGGGGCATTGGTGAGCGATGGACGTAAGTGCCTGTGTGGTGTCGAGAGCCTTTTGGGAATCGTCTACGCTGTAGCGGTAGCAAGCAGACGGGGCATTTTCGAGAGGGCGTCGCGCGTGGCTTCGGTGTCGCGGTGGGTGTAAACGCGATGAACATCCGAGGCGTGGCCGACGTGCTCGCGGCGGATTTCCTCGGAGACTCCGGCGTTTGCCGCGTGGGTGACGCAGGAATGACGCAGGGAGTGAAAGCCGAGGTCGAAGAACGATTTTTTCGAGCCGTCGCCGGACACGTCGGCAAATTTCACCTCCGCCTTTTCGAGCAGGTCGCGGAAATTCAGGGAGAGGCCGTTGCAGCCTCCCGATTTTTTTCCGATGAGCGAGGGGCAGAGGGGCGCGTTGCCGACGCCTTGGCGGGGGCGGAGCCATTCCAGCAATTCCGGTGACAGCACGGTTTCCTTTTTCTTCGCGGCGCGGTCGCGGCGTTCCTTGCCCGGACGGTGGGCAATGACGCCCCGGTCGAGGTCGATTTGATTCCAGCGCAGCGAGGCGGCGTCTTGGATGCGGAAACCGCAATGGTAGCCGAGCAGGACCATCGTTTTCCAGTCGTCGGAGGCGACGGCGAGCACGTCGCGGAGTTCGGCGAGGGTGAAGGCGCGGCGCTCGGCTTTTTCATGCCCCAGCGTGTCCACGGCCTCGGCGGGGTTGGCGGAAAGGATGCCTTGGCGACGGGCGAGGTTGAGCGGCACGCGCAGGACTTTAACCGCCATGTTTGCCGACGCGGCGGAGACGCCCCGCGCAAGCTCGGCGTCCCGGAAGGATTGCACGTCGCGGGCGGTGAGACGCGCGAGCGGTTGGTCGGCGCGTTTGCCGAGGTGAGCGAGAAAGTCGGCGAGGATACGCCCGTAACGGGCGGAGGTGCCACCGGCGCGGGCCTTGGTTTTCTCGGCGAGAAAGGCGTCGAGAAATTGGCGGACCGTTTCCACGTTAAGCCTGTCCTGCCCGGATGCGGCGAGTAGATCGGAGACGAGGTTTTGCGCATCCGTGACCGTCAACCCCCCGGCGCGGGCGTTTTGGGGGCTGGTGACAAAACCCGCCCGGAGTTAGGGAGCCTGCGCGGTCGGAAGCGTCGATTCGGGCAATCGTCCCGCGAGGGTGTCGGCTTCACGCTGCCAGCGTTCCGCGACGGCTTGGGCTTTGGAGCGGTCGCGTTCCTTGGTGGATCGCGCGACTTGTTTCCCGGTGGGGCCGACGAAGTGACCAATCCAAAAGGGAGTGCGGGCTTGGCGGTGAACGGAGGGCACGGGAGACGGTGTTTTGGCGGTTTTGTCAGGCGGTTTCCGTCATTCCCGGGGAGCGGGCGGGCGATACCTGACAGACGCGAACTCTCGGCACTCTTAGTTCTAACTCAAGTTCTAAAAACGCCAACAAACACGAAGGACGCCATTGATTGAAAAACAACGACTTAACTTTTTACATGGGGCGCGGATAGAATCGAGAGTTCGAGTCTATTCGCCTGCTCCATTTTACGATGGCCCCCGGAACTACGGTTCCGGGGGCTTTTTGTTTTATATGTCATCTGGTTTGCCCGGCGAATGCCGTGGTTGCGGCAAGCCTGCGCGCGACTTGACGCAAATCGGCGACGAAGGCGGCGAAGGCGCGTTCCCGTTCGTCGGGGAGGCCGCGAAGAATCGAAGACGGGTGGACGGTCGCGACAAAGGCGCGCGCCCACGGGACATCTTCGAAGACGCGACCGCGTTCGCGGCTGACGAGAAAATCACTCCCCATCAGCGACTGCGCCGCCGTGGCGCCGAGAGCCACAACCAGCTCCGGATCGAGGAAGGCCAGCTCCGCGTCCAGCCACGGGCGACAGGCGGCGATCTCGCGCGCGCCGGGTTTTTTGTGGAGACGTCGTTTCCCCGCGGGCGCCCATTTGAAGTGTTTCACCGCGTTCGTGAGGTAGATCTCGCGGCGGTCGATGCCCGCCTCTGCCAGCGCGCGATCCAAGAGCTTCCCGGCCGGGCCGACAAAAGGGCGTCCTTGGCGATCTTCCTGATCCCCTGGTTGCTCTCCGACGAAGACCACCCGCGCGTGGGACGGGCCTTCGCCAAAGACGGTCTGCGTGCCGAGCTTGTAGAGCGGGCAGGCTTTGCAGCCGCGCGCGCGTCGGCTCAGCTCCGAGAGCGAGAGCCCGGACAGATCGTCAGGCATCCGATGTCTGGCGGTCGAGGGCGCTTGGGCGGCTTGGCGAGCATGCGAGGGCATGAGGCTCGTGGTTCGTCGGCGAGCCTAGGCTGGTCCGGGCGAAGGTGGGATCGGTTTACGCCGTCGTTAGTCTATCGGAGGAAAGCCTGATCGAGACCTAATATTCTTATAGAGGGACCACCACGGGGAAATAAGGTCTAGCTGTGTCGCAAGCGTCTTTTTATTAGAAAGTTTTGAGTTTTTATGGTCCTCTCTTTGCGGTGTTTGGCTTCAAGAGAAAACCCGTGGTTGGACCGAACTTCTCGGCGGCCGTGCTCGCGTGGTCCGGGTCGACTCCCGCGAGTGGCCGGGCGCTGCGCAGGCTCGGTGTCGCGGCCTCGTTGTTTACTGCTTGGAGCGGGGTCGTGGCCGCGCAGGAAAGCGCGATTCCGGACTACAAACGGCTGAGCCTGGCCGATCTCATGGACATCGAGGTCGTATCGGTTTCCCGGCGACCGGAGAAGCTTTCGACCGCGGCGTCCGCGATCCAGGTGATCACGAACGACGACATTCGCCGCTCCGGGGCCACGAGCCTGCCCGAGGCCCTGCGCTTGGCGAGCAACCTGGACGTGGCGCAAAAAGGCTCGCAGGGCTGGGCGATCAGCGCGCGCGGCTTCAATACCGAGCTCGGCAACAAGATGCTCGTGATGATCGACGGCCGCACGGTGTATTCGCCGCTGCTTTCCGGCGTGTTCTGGGATGTGCAGGATTACGTGTTGGCCGACGTGGAGCGGATCGAGGTGGTGAGCGGCCCCGGCGCGACCTTGTGGGGCTCGAACGCGGTCAACGGCGTGATCAACATCATCACGAAGGACGCGGCGGACACGACCGGACTTTACGCCGAGACGGCGACCGGCACCGAGCTGGAGAACCTGACCTCGCTCCGCTACGGCACGAAGCTGAGCCCCAACGTGAACCTGCGGCTCTACGGCAAATTCGTGGAGCGCGACGGCGGCGCCTTTCCCGACGGCTCGGACGCGCCGACGGACTGGCAGTCGCGCCGCGGAGGTTTTCGCCTCGATGCGAAGCCGAATCCGAAAAACACGCTCACCTTCCAAGGCGACGTGTATGACAACAACGAGGGCGCGGTGAGCGGCGAGCCGACCTTCGTCAGCGGAGGCAACCTGCTCGGGCGCTGGACGCATACCTTCGAGGATGAATCCGAGATGGTCCTGCAAGCCTACTACGACCGCGCCAACCTCTCCCAATACATCCAAAGCGCCTTCGCGCCCGCCGGCAGGTTCAGCGATCATCTCGACACCTACGACATCGACTTCGTGCACCGCCTGCGCGGGGGGGAGCGGCATCAGATCGTGTGGGGGCTCGGCTATCGCCGCACGCACGATCTGGCGGGCAACGCCCCCGGGCTCGCTTTCTTCCCGGAACGGGCCGACCAGGATCTCTACAGCGGTTTCATCCAGGACGAGATCCTGCTCGGCTCGGGTTGGTCGGTGACGCTCGGCACGAAGGTGGCGCACAACGACTACACCGGCCTCGAGTTCGAGCCGAGCGTGCGGACGCAGTGGGAGATATCGCCGCGTCACGCCGTGTGGGCTTCCGTGTCGCGCGCCGTGCGGATGCCTTCGCGCATCGACCGCGACTTTCGCGTGCCGGCCACCGCTCCGATTCTCGACGGCGGGCCGGACTTCGATTCGGAGAACGTGATCGCCTACGAGGCCGGATACCGGGCGCGGGTCGGCCCCAAGGTGCTGGTTTCGCTGGCGTTGTTTTACAATCGTTACGACGAGATCCGCAGCGTCGGGCCCGGCGCCGGCGCGCCCGCTCCCCTCTACATCCAAAACAACCTCGAGGGGCACACGCACGGGTTGGAGCTCGATTCCACCTGCGAAATCAACCCCGGCTGGCGTCTGCGCGCGGGCTACGCGCTGCTCGTGGACAGCATCCGAGTGAAGCCGGGACGCGTCGATTTGAACAACGGCCTGAGCGAAACCGCGGACCCGCGAAACCAGTTTTCGCTGCGCTCTTCCTGGGATCTGCCGCGCAAGGTGGAGTTCGACGCGGGCGTCCGCTGGGTGGACGAACTGCGGGTCAACGGTGGCGGTGGCACGCCGGCCTCCGTGCCCGCGTATTGGGAAATGGATGTCCGGCTCTCCTGGCGTCCGAGGGATGATCTGGAGTTGTCGATTGTCGGCCAAAACCTCCTGCACGATCAGCATCGCGAGTATGGCGCGCCGTCGCCGGTTCGCGAGGAGATCGAACGCAGCGTCTACGCGAAGGTGGCATGGAAATACTAGACGCAATCGCGTGCGCGGCGGGGCGGCGAGGCCGGGCCGGAGGCTCGCGACGCTGGGTCGCGCTGCTGGGCCTGGCCCTCGTCTGTTTCGGGCCGGCGGTTGTGTCGGTTTCCGGCGCCGCGGCGCCCTCGCGCGAATACCAAATCAAAGCCGTTTTCCTCTACAACTTCGTTCAATTTGTCGAGTGGCCGGACGCGGCCTTCTCGGACGCGGGTGCTCCTTTGCGCATCGGCGTGCTTGGCGAGGATCCTTTCGGGCCGGCGCTCGACGAGGCGGTGCAAGGGGAGACGATCCGCTCGCGGCGGCTCGTCGTGAAGCGGGCGCAGCGGCTCGACGAGCTGGCGGATTGCCAACTGGTCTTTTTCGCCAAGTCCGAGGCTTGGCAGGTCTCCGCCCGCCGGGATGATCAGGCGGACGCACGTCCGGTGCTCACGGTCGGCGAGACCGAGGACTTCGCGCGCCAGGGCGGCGTCATCGCGTTCTACTCCGAGGGGAAAAAGATTCGCTTCGCGATCAACGCGGACCTCGCGCGTCGGCTCGGGCTGAAGATCAGTTCGGAGCTGCTCAAACTCGGGAAGGTGGTCGGCGCGGAAGCCCCGGCCGGGGGTGCTTGAGATGATTCCGCTGCAAAACCTTCCGGTCCGCAGAAAGCTCACCGTGGCGATCCTCTCGGTGTGCGCGGTGGTGCTGTTGCTGGCCTGCGCCGTGTTGGCCGCTTTCGAGGTGTTCGATTTCCGTCGGGCGATCGTCCGCGACAGCATGGTGATGGCGGACGTGGTGGGAAAAAACACCCGCGCCGCGCTCGCCTTTCAGGACGCGGAGACCGCGACCGAGTTTTTGGCGGCCCTGCAATCCGCCCCGCATGTCGACGCGGCCACGCTCTATTCCGCGGACGGGAAATTGTTCGCCCGCTACGCGCGTCCCGGAACGGAAAACCTGCCCGAGACCGCGGGCCCCGACGGCCACGAGTTCCGCGAGGGAAGGCTCCTCGTCCACCGTCCCCTGGTCCTCAACGAAAAGCGAATCGGCACGATCGGCCTGCTCGTCGACTTGGAGGCGATCTACGTCCGGCTCCGGCTTTTCGGCGGCATCGCGGCGGCGACTCTCGCCGGGTCCCTCGTGTTTGCGCTCGGGCTGTCGGCCTGGCTGCAGCGTCCCATCTCCGGCCCGATCCTTGATCTCGCGCGGACCGCGAAATCCATCGCGGCGCGCAAGGACTACTCCCTGCGGGCGGAGCGGCGCGGGGATCACGAGATCGGCGAGTTGACGGACGCCTTCAATCAAATGGTCGCCGGCATCGAGGAAAGGGAGCGGGCGCTGCGGCTGGAGATCACGGAGCGTCGGCAGGCGGAAGCCAAGGTGCAGGCGCAGCTCGCCCGGTTGGCCCAGCTGCATCACATCACCCGCGCCACGGCCGAGCGACAGGATCTCGCGAGCATTTTTCAGGTGGTCGTCCACAGCCTGGAAGACCATCTGCCGGCGGACCTCTGCTTCATTTGTCTCTACGATCAGACGGCGAAGACGCTCACCGTCGCGGGTCTGGGCTCGCGAGGCGAGCCGCTCGCGGAGCGACTTGAGATTCGCGTCAAATCCACGATCGCCATCGATGAAAACGGGTTGAGCCACTGCCTCCGCGGGCACCTGGTTTACGAGGCGGACACGGCGGCCATCGCTTTCCCTTTTCCGCAACGCCTGGCCGGCGCCGGCCTGCGCTCCTTCGTCGCGGCGCCGCTTCTGGTCGAGAGCGCGGTGTTCGGCGCCCTGCTCGTCGCGCGACGAGAGCCGCAGTCTTTTGTCAGTGGCGAATGCGAGTTTCTCCGTCAACTCAGCGAGCACGTCGCCCTCGCGGCCCATCAGGCGCAGCTGCATCAGGCGCTGCAACGCGCCTACGACGATCTCCGGCAAAGCCAGCAGGCGATTTTGCAGCAGGAGCGGCTGCGCGCCCTCGGCCAGATGGCCAGCGGAATCGCGCACGATATCAACAACGCGATCTCGCCGGTGACGCTCTACGCCGAGGCGCTGCGCGAGACCGAGCCCGGACTCAGCGAGCGCGCCCGCGATTACCTGGCCACGATCGAGCACGCGGTGTCGGACGTCGCGCAAACAGTCAGCCGCATGCGCGAGTTTTACCGCCCGGGCGAACCGCAACTCGCGCTCTCTTTGGTCGATCTCAACCGGGTCGTGCCGCAGGTGGTGAATCTCACGCGCGTGCGCTGGAGCGATATCGCGTTGAAGACCGGGATCGTGATCGATCTCCGGACCGAGCTCGCTCCGGAACTGCCCGCGATCTCCGGCGTGGAGAGCGAAATCCGCGAGGCGTTGACGAACCTGGTGCTCAACGCGGTCGACGCCATGCCGACGGGCGGCGTGCTCACGGTGCGCACCCGCACGCTCGCCAGGACCTCGGCATCCGCGCCGGAGCGGGTGGCGCTCGAGGTGGTGGACACCGGCGTAGGCATGGACGAGGACACGCGGCGACGTTGCCTCGAACCGTTTTTCACGACCAAGGGCGAGCGCGGCACCGGCCTGGGCCTCGCGATGGTTTACGGCATCGTGCAGCGGCATGGCGCCGAGATCGAGATCGAGAGCGCCCCGGGGCTCGGCGCCACGATGCGGCTGATTTTTCCTCGTCCGCCTGCGCAGGCAGGCTCCTTCGAGCCGATGATTCTGCCCGCGCGCGTCGTGCGGCGCTTGCGCGTGCTGGTGATCGACGACGATCCGGTGCTGATAAAATCCTTGCGCGACACCCTGACGATCGACGGACACGATGTCGTCGCGGCGAACGGCGGCCAGGCGGGCATCGACACGTTCCAAGCCGCGCTGCGGGCCGGGCGGTCCTTCGAGATCGTGGTCACCGATCTCGGCATGCCTTACGTAGACGGACGGAAGGTGGCGGCGGCGATCAAGACGGCCTCGCCGGAAACTCCGGTGATCCTGCTCACCGGTTGGGGGGAGCGCATGGTCGCCGACGGCGACGTGCCGCCTCATGTCGACCGGGTGCTGGCGAAGCCGCCCAGGTTGGGCGAGCTTCGCGCGGTCTTCGCGCATCTGGCGGGAGGAAACAACGCATGAAGCCGGAGTCCTCCGAGCATCTGTTGGTGGTCGACGACGAAATGCCCCATCTCCGGGCCCTCTGCGACACGCTCGGCGCGCAGGGCTTTTCCGTCACCGGCTGCGCCTCGCCGCTCGCTGCCTTGGCGACGCTGCGGGAAGGGCGCGAGTTCGCGCTCGTTCTCACGGATCTCATGATGCCGGGCATGGACGGCATCGCGCTGCTCCACGCCGCCCGCGAGATCGACCCCCGTATCGTGGGCGTGATGATGACCGGCCACGGAACGGTTTCCACGGCGGTGTCGGCGATGAAGGAGGGGGCGCTCGATTACATCGAGAAGCCGTTCAAGTTGAGCGCCCTCGTGCCCGTGCTCGCGCGCGCGCTGGAGGCCCGGCGCCTCAGGATCGAGAACGAGGCTTTGCAGCAGCGGCTGCGGGACCGGACGCTCGAGCTGGAGGCGGCGAATCGCGAGCTGGAGTCCTTCGCGTTTTCGGTGTCGCACGATCTGCGCGCGCCGCTGCGCACGATCCAGGGATTCGCCGGCCTTCTGGTCGAAAGCCTCGGGGAGCAGGCTACCGCGGAGACGATCGAATACACCGGAATGGTCAAAACGAGTGTCGCGCGCATGAACACCTTGATCGACGACCTCCTCCGACTCGCGCGCACCACGCAAACGGAGTTGCGTCGCGAGCGGGTGGACCTGTCCGCGATGGCGCGGGAAATCGCGGCGCAACTGCAAGAGACCGCCTCCGGGCGCGCGGCCGAATGGCGCGTGGAGCCGGGGCTTTTCGCCGACGCGGACGCGGGGCTCATGCGCGTGGTTTTGGAAAACTTGTTGTCCAACGCCTGGAAATACACGGGCAAGGTGGCGCGGGCCTCGATCGAGTTCGGCCGCGAGACGGGGGAGGGCGGGGCCACGGTGTTTTTCGTGCGCGACAACGGGGCGGGCTTCGACATGCGCTCCGCCGAACGTCTGTTCAGTCCCTTCCGACGCCTGCACTCGGAAAAAGATTTCCCCGGCACGGGTGTCGGCCTTGCGACGGTGGAGCGGATCATTCGCCGCCACGGCGGGAAAATTTGGGCGGAGGCGGCGGTGAATCAGGGCGCGACGTTTCGGTTCACGCTGCCGTAGGAATTACGGGAAGGGGGGAGCGGCGGGGAATGGAGGAGCGCCAGCGAGCGGGCGGCCTACGGGCGTCCGTCGTCCGTTTAGTGGAAGTCGTGGGATCGTTGCGTCGGAACTTCGGAGAGCCGCAGCGCCTCGATTTGCTCGGCCTTCACGTGGATGACGCCGGAGCGGTTTTGCAGGCGGCCGGTGATGCGGAGCGCGGGCTCCTCGTTGATGACGAAGCGTTGTCGCTCGAAGAGTTCGGAACGCACGATGGCGTTGGCCACGCCGGTCTCGTCCTCGAGCGAGATGAAGACGGTGCCCTTGGCGGTGCCGGGACGCTGGCGGCAGATGACGCTGCCGCCGATCTGGACCGTTTCGCCGTCACGGCCGAGAGGGAGGTCCGCGGCGCGCCAGAGCTCGGGAAACTGATCGCGCACGAGGTGCATCGGGTGTTCGCCGATGGTGAGGCCGGTGCCGGCGAAATCAGCGGAGACCCGTTCGCCGAGCGACATGGCGGGCAGCGGGGCGACGCCGATGTCGGCCTCGTCGAGCAGGCCGCCGGCGTGCTGGAAAAGCGTCTCCTCGGCGGACCAGGCGGCCTCGACCTGCCAGAGCGCGGCGCGGCGGTGTCCGGCGAAACAGTTGAGCGCGCCGACGGCGGCGAGGGCGCGGCGCTCGGCGGCGGTGAGCGGGGCGCGCCGGAGGAAATCGCCGAGCGAGGCGAAGTCGCTTTGCGCGCGGGCGGCGAGGAGTTGGCGGGCGCGAGTCTCGGAAAAGCCTTTCACATAGCGCAGGCCGATGCGGATGGTTTCGGGGTCCTCGACGGTGCAATCCCAGGCGGAACGGCGGACGCAGACGGGGCGGACCTTTAGCCCGTGGCGGCGACCGTCCTGCACGAGCGTGGCGGCGGAGTAGAAGCCCATCGGTTGGTTGTTGAGCAGGCTGGTGGTGAACTCGGCCGGGCGGCGAAATTTCAGCCAGGTGCTGGCGTAGGCGAGGAGCGCAAAGGAGATGGCGTGGCTCTCGGGGAAGCCGTAGAGCGCGAAGGTGGCGGAGGCGTCGACGAGTTTCTTGATGACGCCGTCGGAGTAGCCGCGCTGGCGCAGGGCGTCTTCGAGCTTGCGGGTGATTTTGAGGAGGCGCTCGTGGCTGCGGTGGAAGCCGAGTGCGCGGCGGAGTTCCTCGGCCTCGGCGCCGGTGAAGTCGGCGAGCTTCATGGCAAGGGCGAGCATCTGCTCCTGGAAGAGGATGACGCCCTTGGTGCGTTCGAGGATGGGGCGGGCGGCGGCGTCGACCTCGGGATCGATGCAAAAGTAGGGGCGGTCGGGGTGTTCGCGGCGCTCGACGAGGGGGGCGGTGACGCCGCCGGTGATGGGGCCAGGGCGGACGATGGCGACGGCGATGGCGACGTCGTAGAAGCAGGCGGGCTTGAGACGCGGGAGCGTGGCCATCTGGGCGCGCGACTCGATTTGGAAGACGCCGACGGTATCTGCTTTTTGAATGCGGTCGTAGACGTAGTTGTCGTGGGGCACTTCGTTAAGTTCGAAGGGGCGGTCATTCTCGCGGCAAAGGCGTTGGCAGTCCTGGAGCACGGCCATCATGCCGAGGCCGAGGAAATCGATCTTCACGAGGCCGAGGTCTTCGCAGTCGTCCTTGTCCCACTGGACGACGGTGCGGTTTTCCATGGTGGCGTTTTCGACCGGGACGATGGTGTCGAGGCGGCCGGGGCAGAGGATCATGCCGCCGGAATGCTGGCCGAGGTGGCGGGGCAGGTGTCTGATCTGCTTGCAGAGGGTGAGCATCGCGGGGAGGCGAGGGTGCTCGGAGGGAAGGCCGGCGACCTTGAGCTGTTGCTCGAGCTTCATGGTCTCGGGGAAATCGCCGTTGGCGTAGAGAGCGGAGAAGCGGTCGGAGACGTCCTCGGGGATGCCGAGGACCTTGCCGATCTCG
>CBIHRE010000078.1:0-13225 GCA_966212385.1 uncultured Akkermansia sp.
CATCATGACGCCAGGGATGGTGAGCGTGGTGACAACGATGACGGGGCCGAGAACGTTGGGAACGATGTGGCGGAAGATGATTCGCGCGTGGCTGTAGCCGAGGGTGCGGGCGGCCTCGATGAACTCCATTTTCTTCACGGTGAGAACCTGTCCGCGGACGATGCGGGCCATGGTGAGCCATTCGACGGCGCCGATGGCGGCGAAGAGGCCGACGATCTTGCCGATGCCTTGGAAGCGGGAGAGCCAGGAGAACTCGCGCAGCCAGGCGTCGAGCTGGTTCATCGGTTCCTTGAGAAAGACCATGAGGAGGATGACGAAGATGGTGAAGGGCAGCGCGTAGAGGATGTCGACGACGCGCATGAGGAAGGCGTCGACCTTGCCTCCGGCGTAGCCGGCGATGGCGCCGTAGGTGACGCCGATGAGCAGAGCGACCAAGGAGGCGACAAGGCCGACCATGAGCGAGACGCGTCCGCCGTAGAGGAGCCGGGCGAGCAGGTCGCGGCCGGAGTCGTCGGTGCCGAGCCAGTGGGCTGCGTTGGGCGAGACCGCGCCGAGGCTCAGGTCCATGTCCTGGTAGGAGAAACGCAGAAAGGGCGGGACGACGACGCAGACGAGGGCGAGGAGAACGACGAAGACGCCGCCGACGACGGCGAGGCGATTACGGCGGAGGCGCAGCCAGGCGTCGCGCCAGGGCGAGTGCGGACGTTCGTCGGACGCGGGAACGGAGACCGGAGCGGAAGAGTTTTTAACCACGGATTGCACGGATGGTCACGGATGAGGCGGAGAATTTTAAACGCGGATGGCGCGGATGGGCGCGGATTGGTGGCTGTTATCCGTGTGCATCCGTGAAATCCGTGGTGCGGGTTGGCTTACTCGAACTTGAGGCGCGGGTTTAGCCAGACCTGGACGACGTCGACGAGGAGGTTGAGGACGACGATGAGGACGGCGTAGAGGAGGACGGTGCCGATGACCAAAGTGTAGTCGCGGTTGAAGGCGGAGTTCACGAATTCGCGGCCGAGGCCGGGGATCTGGAAGATTGTCTCGATGACGAAGGAGCCGGAGATGATGCCGGCGATGGCGGGCCCGAGGAAAGTGACGACGGGGAGCAGGCCGCCGCGGAGGGCGTGTTTGAGCACGATGCGCGTCTCGGAGGCGCCCTTGGCGCGGGCGGTGCGGATGTAGTCTTGGTTGAGCACCTCGAGCATGCCGCCGCGGGTGAGGCGGGCGATGGAGGCCGCGTAGGCGAGGCCGAGGGTGGCGGCGGGCAGCACGCGGTCGGCGGCGGAATACCAGCCGGAGGCGTTGAACCAGCCGAACTTCAACGCGAAGAGGAGCACGAAGAGCGGCCCCATGACAAAGGTGGGCACGCAGATGCCGACCATGGCGAGCGTGGAGGCGGCGTAATCGACGCCGGTGTTTTTCTTCATCGCGGCGATCACGCCCAAGGTAACGCCGATCGCGAGGGCGACGCAGAGGGCGGTGAGGCCGAGTTCGAGCGAGGCGGGGAGTTTGTCGGCGATGATCTCGTTGACGGTGCGATTGGGGTATTTGAAGGAGGGGCCGAGGTTGATGCCGAAGGCGGCCTTGAGGTCGAAGTCGGGGGAACCGTTGTTGTCCGCGTCGGCGAAAAGGCGCCAGGGGGCGAGCTTCTTGGGGGTGATGTCCCAGAGATAGTCGCGGTATTGGACGAAGAGCGGCTTATCGAGTCCGTAGTGGGCCTGGAGATTGCGGAGTATCTCCTTGGAGACGGCTTTCTCGGCGGTGAACGGGCCGCCGGGCACGAGCCGCAGCATGAAGAAGGTGGCCGTCGCGATGACGAAGAGGACGGGCAGGGTCTCCAGGAAGCGGCGGAGGATGAAGCGGAACATTTAGAGCGGGGAGCTGGGAGCGGGAGGCGGGGAGCCAGGCCACGGCGGGGCGGGATGCCTTCGGATCATTCCGCGAGATCGATGTATTGCCAGCCGCGGTTGTCGAGGAGGTTGGGGACCCAGTTTTTCACCTTGGGGCTGACGGCCCGGATGGTTTTCGAATAATTGATCGGGATGACGGGCAGGTCGCGCACGAGGAAGGCGTCCAACTGCTGGTAGATCTCCATGCGCGCGGCCTCGGTGGGGGAGGAAAGGGCGGAGCCGAGGAGACGGTCGTATTCGGGGTTCGAATACCCGGTGAGGTTGTTGCCCCCGCCCGTCACCCACATGTCGAGAAAGGTGTGGGGATCGGGGTAGTCGGCGGTCCAGCCGGCGCGGCAGAGGTCGTAATTTTTCGACTCCTGGGAGGAGAGGTAGACCTTCCACTCCTCGTTTCGGAGGGAGATGTTGATACCCAGGGAGGTGCGCCACATCTGCTGAAAGACCTCCGCAAGCTGCTTGGCGGTGTTGGAGGTGACGTAGAGGAACTCGACCGGGGGGAAGTTTTTTCCCTCGGGGTAGCCGGCCTCGGCGAGAAGGCGGCGCGCTTCCTCGACGTTGTGGGTGAGGTTTGCGCGGGCGGAGTAGGCGGGGGACTCGGGCGTGAAATGGTAGGCGGGCTTTTGGCCGCCCTCGAGGATCTTGACGTAGGCCTCGCGGTCGAGGGCGAGGGCGAGGGCGCGGCGGACGCGGACGTCGTCGAGCGGCTTCCGCGTGGTGTTCACGCGGATAAATGAGCTGCTGTAGTAATCGTCGGAGCGAAATTCCTTCGGGTTCTGGTCGCGGTAGAGCGGGATCTTGGGGAGGGGCAGGGCGTTGGTGACGTGGAGCTGGCCGGTCCGGAACATGCGTTCCTCGGTCTCCTGGTTTTCGACGGGGAAGAACTTGACGCCGTCGAGCTTGGTCGCGGCCGTGTTCCAGTAGGTGGGCGACTTGGTGACGAGGATGTGCTGATTCGGCTTCCACTCGGAGAGGACGAAGGGGCCGTTGCCGACGAAGTTGCCCGGGCGGGTCCAGAGCGAGCCGGGGCGGGCAAGGCCGCCAAACTTCTCGATCGTCGGAATGTGCACCGGGAACCAGGCGTAGTGCTTCATCGACTCGAGAAGGAAGGGCACGGGCGCGTTGAGGCGGAGGACGAGGGTGTGCTCGTCGGGGGCGGAGAAGCCTGTTTTCGAGAAGTCCTTGAGCTCGCCCTTGTTGAACTCCCGGGCGCCGACCACGTGGTAGAGGAACTCGGCGTATTGGCTGGCGATGGAGGGGCTCAGGAAGCGCTCGTAGGACCGGACGAAATCCCGCGCGGTGACGGGGTCGCCGTTGGACCACTTGGCGTTGGCGCGGAGGTGGAAGGTCCAAACGAGCCCGTCGGGCGAGGTTTCCCAACGCTCGGCGGTGCCGGGGACGACACCGGAGCCGGACGGATCCTCGGCCACCAACCCTTCGATGAGGGACATGATGATGTGGTGCTCGGGCACGCCGGTGACGATCTGCGGATCGAGGTCCTGCGGCTCGGCCCCGTTGCCGACGAGGAGGATTTTCTTGCCCGTCTGGGCGGTCGCGCCGGAGCCGGTCGCCGTGGAATCGGAGGACTTGGAGCAGGCGGCGGAGAAAAGCAGCAATGCGCAGGCGGCGGGAAGCAGAAGGAAGCGGAAGAGGTGGCGGGTGGCGAAGGAGACGGGATAGAAAGGGGAAAGCACGCGCATGGTGGGATCGATTGCAGCCAAGGCCGGGCCAAGCGCAAGCGGCGGTGTGCGAGGGCGTAAACCTTTGGGAACTTTAGCGCGGGTTTGCGTGGGGCGCGGCGCGGCCTAGTTTCATCGCATGGAAAATTGCGCCTCTGAAAAATCGGCCTGCGGGCTGCCTTCGCAAGTGGTCATCGACATGGCCGGCCGGCCCGTGCAGCGCACGGACGCGGAGTGGCGGGCGATGCTCACGCCGGAGCAGTATCGCGTGACGCGTCGGCAGGGCACGGAGCCGCCCTTTCAGAACGAATACTGGGACCACCACGAGGACGGCGTGTATTTCTCGGTCGGCAGCGAGACGCCGCTCTTCGACTCGCGGGACAAGTTCGAGAGCGGCACGGGTTGGCCGAGTTTCACCCGGCCGATCGAGCCCAAGTTCGTCGGCGCGCAGGTGGACGAGAGCCACGGGATGCGGCGGATCGAGGTGCATTGCGCGGTGGATGGCGGCCATTTGGGGCATGTTTTCGAGGACGGTCCAAAACCGACGGGGCTTCGCTTTTGCATAAATTCGGCCGCGCTTCGCTTCATGCCTCGTTCGGAGTATGTGGCGTGGGCTGAGCGGCGCGCAGGGGCCTGATCGGGCCGGGAGCAAGAGCTCCCCGGAGGCGATGGGCGGCGCTTGGGCCGGCGAGCGCGCTTTACAGGGACGGGGAGGGCGCGGCATAAGGGCGTCCCTTTTCTTTTCCGCTTCACCACCGCCCCTCGGACGCCGTGTCGATCCACTATCCTTTCCTGATCTTTTCCCTCCTGCTTCTCTGGTTCCCTCGCGGATGGCTTCGCCATGGGATGCGGGTGACGCCCAAACCGCCTCGGCGCATCAATGAGGCCAAGGTCGAGCGGGATCCCTACGAGCGCAGCGTGAAGCTGATCGTCGAGGCCGCCAAGTCCCGCAACTGGGTGGACCTTTTCCGGGGCGCGGTCGGCGCTTACGGGGTGACGGCGGCCTCGGTGACGCAAACGGACGCCTCGGCCGCTCAAAACACGCTGATCCTCTCTGCGCAGGCCGCGGTGCTGGTCGTGGCGGTGTTTATTCAAATGGTGCGTCTCGAAGGCCGCTTCAGCCTTTTTGCCCCGATCTTTTTCCTGCAGGGCGTCGCCTTCGGAGTGGGCGGCCCCTTGGTGGGCATCCTCGCGATGATCGGTTGTTGGGGGCTCTCGCCCATGCTCCCGGGCCCGGCGGCCGTGCTCTTTGTGCAGGGTGGCGTCGCGCTTAGCCTGGGTTTCCTTTTGCATCCGGAACAACCGCCCCACCTTTCCCTGATTTTGGCGGGGGTGACTTGGACGCCCGTGCTGGTTTCGGTGCTTTTGCAGAAGCGCTTGTCCGCTTCCTTGGACAAGCGCCTCAAGATCGTTCCCAGGGGCGCTTGGTCGGATAAGGACGAGGACGGCGAGGCCGACGGCGGGGCTTCGCGCCGGGAGGCCTGAGCCGATGGCGGGCGAGGCGACTTTCAACGAGGCTCGGAAAAAAGCGGGCGTTCGGGTGTGGCTTGAGGCGACCCGTCCCCGCACCCTGCCGGCGGCGGTCGCTCCCGTCTTGGTCGGCACCGCCCTGGCCTGGCGTGTCGGGCAGGCGAAGTGGGGCGCCGCGGCGAGCTGTCTCGGCTTTGCGCTGTTGGTCCAGATCGGCACCAACTTCGCCAACGATTACTACGATTTTCTCAAAGGCGCCGACACGGCGGAGCGGGTGGGGCCGCGCCGTGCGGTGGCGAGCGGTCTGATCGCGCCGCGGACCATGCGGGCCGCGATGATCGGGGTGTTCGCCGCCGCTTTTCTACTTGGGCTGACGCTTCTCGCCTATGGAGGTTGGCCGCTGCTGATCGTCGGCGTGACGAGCATCGCCTGCGGCATCGCCTACACCGGCGGACCTTACCCGCTCGCTTACCATGGGTTGGGCGACCTCTTTGTGTTCATTTTTTTCGGGCTCGTGGCGACCGGGGCGACCGCCTTTGTGCAGACCGGCCGGCTGTCGGCGGCTTCGTTGGTCGCGGGCGCCGCGATGGGTGCGCTGGCGACGAACATATTGGTGGCCAATAACTATCGCGACGTCGAGACCGACGCCAAAGCGGGCAAGCGCACACTGCTTGTCCGTTGGGGGCGCGCCTACGGACGCCGCCAGTTCGCCACCGCGCACGCCGTGGCGGCCACCGCTCCGCTGGGTTTGGTCATGCTCGGCATGGCGTCGGGCTTGGCGGTCGCAGGAGTCGTCGCGGTCGCGGTGGCGGTCGCCATGCGACAAGGCAGCCGTCTGGCCTCGGCCAAAACCCCTGCCGATTGCATCGCGCTTCTGGGTGCGACGGGACGTTGGCTCGCGATTTACGGTTTGCTGATGGCGGCCGCCATCGCCTGGCGCTGAGCGAGTGTCGCCCGCTGCGGCGGTTTTCGCTCTCGAAGGCGGGGCGGTCGTAATTTCCGCACGCGGAGGCTGGGTTTTACATTGAAGGCGCGGGCGCGAAGCCGCTTCGTGTCGGACGATTTTTTCTCCCGCCGTTCTCTTCGGACCATGCCCGCCGCCTTGCCTGTTTTTGCCACCGTCCACCTGATCCAGGTGTTCAACACGACCGACATCGTCGGCCAGGTGATCACCGTGGGACTCGCGATCTTCAGCATCGTGGCCTGGACGGTGATGTTCGGGAAATTCGCCGAGCTGAAGCGCCTGCGGGAGCTGAATCTCGCCTTCGAGCAACGCCTCCGAGACGAGCGCACCTTGCTGGATTTGCCGGAGTCCTTCCGCACCCGCCGCTCGATCCCTTACGCGGATGTGTATGCCGACGCCGTCGAGGCCTATTGGCGCGCCGCCTCCATTCTTCAGGAAAAGGGAATCGATTCCGGTCGCGCCCGTCTCGAGCACGCGGAGAACGGCATCCAGCGCGCCATCGCCCGCCAGACCTTGCGCTACGAGAGCAGCATGATCTTCCTCGCCTCGATCGTATCCGGCGCCCCCTTCCTCGGCCTCTTCGGCACGGTGTGGGGCGTGATGGAGGTGTTCCAGGCGGTCGCGATGCAGGCGCAGGCGGGCCTGCAGACGCTGGCCCCCGGCGTGTCCGCCGCGCTCATGACCACCATCGCCGGTCTCGTGGTCGCGATCCCCTCGGTCTTCGGCTACAACGTCCTCCTCACCAAGACCCGCCAGCTCGCCACGGAGCTCGAGAACTACTCCTCGGCCCTCGCCGACCGTCTCGAGCTCGAGTCGAAGTAACCGGATCATCCGCGCACCCGAGCCCCGCGTCACCAAGAACCGGATACGATCATGGCCCGCACTTTTCGACGCCATCGGCAGATGCACGCGCTCTCCGAGCTCAACGTGACCAACCTGCTGGACCTGGCCTTCGTGCTGCTGATCATCTTCATGATCTCCGCGCCGCTGCTGAACCAGGAGCAGACGATTCCCGTGAACCTGCCCGTCGAGTCGACCAGCATCCAGCAGACGCCGGACAAGGACACGAAGTTTGTCGCCGTGACGGTGAAAACCGACGGCAGCTACCTGATCGACGCGGACGGCAACCGTTCGCTCTCCGCCCGCGAGCTGCCCGGCCGCTTGCAGGCCATCGCCGTCTCCAGTCCGGCTAAAAAGCAGACGGTCATCCGCATCCGCGCCGACGCCAACGTGCCCTACCAGAAGATCATCACGCTGATGGATGAGCTCAAGAAAGCCGGCCTCGGCCGTGTGAGCTTTGACACCCAGGCGGCCCCCTGAGCACGCCCAGGAACTCATTCGCGAGCCTAACGGTCCCTTTTTTCGCAGTCTCTCGATGTCCACCTACGCCAAGCCCGCCAGCTACGGCCCGAGCAGCGCCGCCGATCCCAACGAGGGACGGCGCTTCGGCGGCGCGTTTTGGGTGTCGGCCTCGGTGCATGGATTCATCCTGGGGCTTTTGATTTTCCTCACGCTCGCCGTGCATGATCAGGTCGACGAAAAGCCGAAGGTCTTCGAATTGGTCGCGGGCGCGGGCGACGATTTCATGGCGACCGAGGCGCCCTCGGGCAGCGAGGTCGGCCAGGCCGAGAGCGGAGAAATCCAGTTCACCAGCCCCACGGAAGTGCCGACTTGGACACCGCCGGCGCCGGAGCCTGAACCGGTCGCGCCTGTCGCGCCCGTCGCCCCGCCCGAGCCGCCGGTCACTCCCGTGAGCAAGGTCGAGCCCGTGCCCGCCGAACCCGTGAAGCAGGCGGTGGAGCCGCCTCCCGTGCCGGTTCCGAACTTCACCAAGCAGATCAACCGCAAGCTTCAGAAGGAGAAGGCCAAGGTTGAGAAAGAGATCAAAAAGCAGCGCGATCAGGAGGCTCGCGAGGCGAAGGCGCGTGAGTTGGAGAGCAAAAAACTCTCTTACGCCGAGTATCAGAAGAGCCTCGGAAACAAGACCTCGCCTTCGCAGAAGACGAGCGGCGCCGGCACGGGCGCGCCGGGGCCGCGCGTCGACGCAAGCGGAATAAAGAAGGGCGTCACCGGAGGCACCGGCGCCGGTTCCAAGGGCGCGGGCGGCACGGCCTTGAGCGCGGCGGAGGGCGAGCGGATGGAGCGCTACGAATCGATGCTGATCCAGCGTCTCCGCGAAGCGCACGAAAAGCCGGGCGGCCTAAGCGATCTGCTTAACGCCGACGTGCAGTTCACCATGGCGGCGAACGGCTCTTTTTCCGGCGTGCGCATCGTCCGGTCCTCGGGCAACGCCGACTTCGATCAGTCCGTCCTCGAAGCCTTCGCCCGCGTGAAGATGCCGGCTCGCCCCGACGGAAAGACCGAGACCATCCGGCTCACCTTCCGGATGAAGGAGCTCTAGCCCCGCGCCGGGACGCCGCGATTTTTCCCCATGAGTTTCCCCGTCAAATCGCCCGCGTCATTTCCGCCGTGTCATCCGTCCTCGGCGTCCACGACCGGAGGACCGTCGCGTTATTCCGGTGCGTTTTTCCTCTCGGCGATTCTACACGGCGGCATGGCCGCGCTGCTCGTGTGGGCGGCGTGGGCTTTGCGGGAGGAGTCCCTGCGCGAGGAGCCTATCACGGTGATTTCGTTGCCCGCGGGCGGCGCGGGCGCGGATTCCGGTGCGCGTTCTCTCCCGGCCGGCGATCAGGGCGAGACGACCATGGCCGCCGGCGTGCCCGATTTTCGCGAGGCGATGGCCCGTCGCCAGCGCAGCGAAGAACGCCGCGCCGAGCGGGAGATCGCCCGGATGCGCGAGCAGCGACGCCGCGAGGAGGAGACGCTCGCGCGCACCGAGGCGGAGCGCGTGTCGCGGGTCGACGATGCCGCGAACCAGAACCGGAGCGGCTCGGTAACGACGCGCGACGCGGCGAGAACCATGAGTCACCGAGAATTTCAGCGCAGGAATGCCGCTCCGCCGCGGACCTCGTCCTCCGATGCCCCGGCGGGGCGTCCTGGCCCGCGGATCGACGTGGGCGCCGTGTTGCAATCCGGCGGGGGACCGTGGAGTGCGACCGGGCCGGAATCCGCGACTGCCGGCGATCGCTTGATGGACGATTATTTCGGCGGCTTGGTCGCCCGCTTGCAGGCGGCGCATGAAAAGCCGGCGGGACTGACCGATCTGCTCAGCGTGGAGGTGTCGTTTACCTTGTCGAAGGACGGGTCGATCTCGTCTCCGCGGATCCTCCGATCCTCGGGCGACGCGGCCTTTGATCGATCGGTCTTGGCGGTGTTTGGCCGGGTGCGCATGCCGGCGCGGCCCGACGGAAAATCGAGCACCGAGCGAATCACTTTTCGGACGCGCGACGCGTGAAGCTCGCGCTGTGCGCCGAGACGGAGCGGCCGAGCCGAAGGCTTGGCGGCCGCGGCTTATTCCGTCGCCGCGGACGCCGGGCGAAGGTCGAGCACGTAGGCGTCGAGCAGGTTTTTGGCGAGGTAGCCGTAGGAGACCCGGCCATAGCCGCCTTGGCCCCAGCGCGGGCCGTAGGAGTTTTTGAAAATGAAGACGGTGTTCTCGAGAACTCCGTCAGGGCATTCATAGCCGACGACCGTGATGGCGTGCCCGGCGCCCGGTTGGGGCTGCTGGGCCTTGAGAACGCCGGCGTGGATGGCGTTTTCGTTCGGCCAACGCAGCCCGAGCGGGACGGGCATCTCGGCGTTGAGGGCGTGGATGATTCGCGGGATCATCACCACGGGTTCCCGGCCGGGCAGCGCGGAGATGAAGACGCGGCGTCGGTCGCGCGCGCGGGAGATAATCTCAGGCGGAGGTTCCGGCACGGCCGCGGCGGCGAGCCCGGGCTGGTTGCGCATGTCCTCGTAGAGCGGTATGCCGTAGGTTTGAAGCGCCGCGATGACGGAGGGCAGCGTGAACCCCGCGTCCTCGGCGAAATCTCCGCTCGCCGGGTCGCGTAGCAGGGCGGCTCCGGGGCCCGAGAGCCCGAGGCTGCGTCGCGTGGCCCAGATGAGATATTCCTCGGAGAGTTTTTCGATGGAGCCGGTGAGGCGCGCGCTTTGGAACTCGAGCGCGCTGACGACGGCGTAGACGGCGCAGCTCGGGCGGCGTCCTTGATTTTTCACTACAAGGCCCAGTCGGATGAACTCGGGCTGGAGCGTTTGTCGCCGACGCAATTCGGGGGCCTCGTCGTAGGCGAGGAACAACTGATCGAGCTTGGTCGAGACCGGCGCCTCGGCCTTGGCGGCGGCGGCCGGTTTGGACGCATGTCGGGCGACGGCGACAGGCGGCGGGGAGTCGGGCGGAGCGGAGTCGGGATCGTAGCCGAGGCGCGCTTGGGCCTCGGCCGGTAGATCGCGAAGCCGGGCGGAGCCGATGCCTCCCCGGTGGCGGAAAAAGACGCTCCGTGCGTCGCGGGAGGTCACGCGCACATCCTCGTAGGTTTGTTTGCCGACGGTGAGCGCGCCCAACTCCAAGCCGGCGTAATCGCGCGAAACCTCGGTCCCGGAGGCGGCGACGAGGGAGGCGGCGGTGCTGAAACTCAGCGCGAGGGCGACTAGGACGGGGCGCACGGAAAAGGGGAGGGCGGCGAATCTCGAAAATGAGACTTCGGACCCCGCGGCGCAACGATTCGTGGTGCGCCGCCGGGCGCCCGTGGCCGTTTACGAGGCTTGAGCGGCGGCGGCGGAGCGCGGGCGACGAAGCAGGCCCTTGCCCGGCGCAAGGCAGAGGGCGGCGATGAAGAGAGCGGATTGGATCAAGACGATGCAGGCGGCGGGCGACGCGTCCGCGAAGAAGCTTATGTAGGCGCCGGCGAGGGTGGAGAACACGGCGACCCCGACCGCCAGCGCGAGCATGCGGTCAAACCGGGAGCAGAGGAGAAACGCGGTGGCTCCTGGCGTGATGAGCATCGCGATGACGAGAATGATGCCGACCGCCTGAAGCGCCGCGACGATGGCCAGCGCGAGCAGCACGAGCAGGAGCGTGTCGAAGGCGCGCAGCGGAAAGCCCAGCGCCCGGGCGTGGGAGGGATCGAAGGTGGCCAGCATCAAGGTGCGGCGCAGCAGCAGGACGGTCGCGAGCACGATGGCGCAAAGGATGCCGGTCTCGCGTAGTTGTCCCGGTTCGATGCCAAGGAGGTTGCCGAAGAGGATGTGATCGAGGTGCAGATCGCTCGGCGTCTTCACGTGCAGCACGAGGCCGAGCGCGAAAAGGCCGGTGAAGACCACGCCCATGACGGTGTCTTCTTTCACGCGGGTGTGTCGCTTGATCCATCCTGTTCCCGTCGCGCAAAGCAGTCCGCTCGCGAAGGCGCCGACACCCAGCGGTAGTCCGACGATGTAGGCGAGGACGATGCCGGGAAGCACGGCGTGCGAGACGGCGTCGCCCATGAGCGACCAGCCTCGCAGCACAAGGAAGCAGGAGAGCACGGCGCACACCGCGGCGACGAGCGCGCCAAGCCCGAAGGCCTGGAGCATGAAGCCGTGGTGGAATGGCTGGAGCAGAGTTTCCATGCGAGGCGAGGGGAGGGCTTACGGTTTCACCGCCGGCATGAGGCAGGTGGTCAGCCGCGCCCGGCGGGCGGCGAGCAGTCCGTGTTTCGGCGCGAAAACGAAGGCGACGAGGAAGAGCAGGGTCTGGAGGACCACGATGCAGCCGCCGGTGGCCCCATCGAGGAAGTAGCTGGCGTAGGCGCCGGCGAAGGAGGTGATCGCGCCCAACGCGGAGCCGATGAGGAGCATTTTACCAAAGCGGTCGGTGAGCAGATAGGCGGTGGCGCCGGGGGTGACGAGCATGGCCACGACGAGGATAGCGCCGACCGCTTGCAGGGCGGCCACGGTGGTGGCGGAGAGCAGCAAGAGCAGGGTGATGTGGAGCATCCGGACGCGAAGGCCGAGGACGCGCGCCTGGTGGGAATCGAAGCTGAAGAGGAGCAGATCGCGCCATTTCAAGGCGATGACCGCGACGCAAACGACCGAGATGGCCACGAGTTGCCTCACATCTTCCGGCGCGATGGCGAGGATGTTGCCGAAGACGATGACCTTCAGGTCGAGCGCGGCGGGGAAGAGCGAGATGAGAAGAAGGCCGAGCGCGAAGAAGGCGGTGAACACGACACCGATGACGGCGTCTTCGCGCACCGGGGTTTTCAGTTTCACGAACGACATCGCGCCGGCGGCGAGCAAGCCGCTCGTGAATGCGCCGAGGGCGAAGGGCAGGCCCGCCATATAGGCGAGGACGACGCCCGGGACCACGGCGTGCGAAAGGGCGTCGCCGAGGAGCGACCAGCCTTTCAGGGTGACGAAGCCCGAGAGCAGTCCGCAGACCGCCCCGATGAGCGCGCAGACCCACAGCGCGGTGCGCATGTAGTCGTAGGTGAAGGGCTCGGCGAGTTGGGCGAAGCTCATCGCTTGGCGGGCTTGGAAGCGGCGGATTTGGCGGCTTCGCGTTCGGCGACGAGCGCCTCGCGGCCGGCGCGGTCAAGATACTCGAGGTGGCCGCCCTGGCCGAGGACGAGGGGCCGTTCGTCGTCGGTGAGGACGGTGACCTGCCGGCCGTCGTGCGCCTCGACGGTCGAGCGGGCGAGGTCGAAGTGGCGGAGGGCGCCGCCGAAGGCGCGCCCGAGATTCTCGGCGGTGAACACCTCGGCGGTGGGGCCGCAGGCGAGCACGGTCCGGTTGATGAGCACGACGCGGTCGCAAAATTCGGGGACGGAGCCGAGATTGTGGGTCGAGACGAGGATGAGGCGGCCTTCGGCGCGGAGCTCGCGAAGGAGGGAGATGATGGCCTCCTCGGTTTTCACGTCGACGCCGGTGAAGGGCTCGTCGAGGAGAATGACACGGCTTTGCTGGGCGAGGGCGCGGGCGACGAAGACGCGTTTCTTTTGTCCTCCGGAGAGTTCGCCGATCTGGCGGTCGCGGAGTTCCCACAGGCCTACGCGGCGGAGGGCGTCGGCGACAGCCTCGCGGTCGGCGGCGCGCGGGATGCGGAGGATATTCATCCGTCCGTAACGGCCCATCATGACGACATCGTGGACGTTGACGGGGAAGGTCCAGTCGACCTCCTCGCTTTGCGGGACGTAGGCGACCCAGCCAAGGCGTTGCGCGTCGCGGACGGGAGCGTCGGCGATGGTGACGCGTCCGGCGGTGGGTGTGACGAAGCCCATGAGCGCCTTGAAGAGCGTGGACTTGCCGGAGCCGTTGACGCCGACGAG
>CBIHRE010000079.1:0-13210 GCA_966212385.1 uncultured Akkermansia sp.
AATCGCCGGGCACCCGCGCCTCGGCGAGCGCCTCGCGCGCGAGAAGGCGGTCGTCCTCGTCGTCGTCGGCCATGAGAATGACAATAGGGCGTCGGGGAGCGGTGCTCATGGGCGTGGCTGGTAGCTAATCCGAACGCGCAAGCGGTTCAAGCGCCGAGGGCGTCCACGGGCTGCACGGCCGGCAGCGTGACGACGAAGCGGGCGCCCTCGCCCGGGCGCCCTTCGGCGCGAACGCGGCCCGCGTGGCGCTCGACGATACGGCGGCAGATCGCGAGACCGACCCCGGCTCCCTCGTAGCTGTCGCGTCCATGCAGGCGGTGAAAGACGCCGAAGATGGCCTCGGCGTGGCGGGGCTCGAAACCTATGCCGTTGTCCTCCACCCGGATTTCCCACGCCGGGCCGGGCGCGGCGAGGACGCCCTCCGGGGCCGGCGCGGCGGACACGCGGACGAGCGGGGGAACGCCGGAGCGGTGATATTTGAGGGCGTTGCCGACGAGGTTTTGGAAAAGCTGGCGCATCTGGACGGCGTCGCCTTCGAGACGCGGCAAGGGGCCGGCCTCGACGCGCCCGCCGGTCTTTTCGACACGAAACTCGAGATCCTGAAGCGCTTCCTGAAGGACCTCGTCGAGCGACACCGGCGCGAAGGCGCGCGCCTGGCTCGCGACCCGCGAATACGAGAGAAGCGCGTCGATGAGCCCCGACATGCGGGCGGCCGCGGCCCGCATGCGGGAGAGATAGTCGCGCTCGTCGGGCTCGAGACGGGCGCCTGCGCGTTGGTCGAGCCGGTCGCCGAAGGCCTGGATCTTGCGCAGGGGCTCCTGAAGATCGTGGGAGGCGACGTGGGCGAAGTCTTGCAACTCGCGGTTCTTCGCGGCGAGCCGCGCGGCGTAGGCGGCGAGTTGCTCCCCGGCACGCTTCCGGTCGGTGATATCCTCTACCTGGGACACGAAATGCCGGGGCTGGCCGGCTTCGTCGCGAACCAGAGAAACCGTGAGCCGCGCCCACACGGTGTGGCCCGCACGGTGAAAATAGCGCTTCTCCATCTGGTAGGAGACGATCTCGCCGGCCAGGAGGCGTCGAAGCTGCCCCAAGTCCGCGTCGAGATCCTCGGGATGGGTGATATCTTGAAACGTCTTCGCCAAAAGCTCGGTCTCCTCGTAGCCAAGGATGCGCAGGATCGCGTGGTTGACGCGCAGCCAACGCCCGTCGAGGCCGACGACCGCCATGCCGATGCCGGCGTGGTCGAAGGTGTTGCGGAAACGCTCCTCGCTTTCCCGCAGGGCGCCTTCGGCCGCGCGACGCGCGGTGATATCGAAAAAACTGGTGGCGACGGCGCGGAGTCCGCCGAAGGAGTCGCGGACCGGCTCGGAGTTTATCGAGATCCAGACAAAGGAGCCGTCGGGACGATGCACGCCCATGATCTCGTCGCGCCGAGGCTCGCCGTCGCGGAGCGAGCACATCGCGGGATGCTGGTCTCCGGGATAGGGGGAACCGTCCTCGCGGACGGTGCGCCAGCGCGGATCGAGCGAATCGCGACCACAGAGCTGCGCCTTGGACAGTCCGAGGATACGCTCCGCCGCGGCGTTGCACTCGAGGATGGCGCCGCGCGGGTCCTGGAGGACCAAGCCCTCGGCGACCGACGAGAAAATCGACCCGAGCCGGCCCCGCGACTCGGCGAGCTCCCGAAGGATGCGCCGCAACAGGAACACCCCGCCGGCGCCGAGGAGGAGCACGAAGCTCAGGCCGAGCAGAATGACGCCTCGCGCCTCGGCGACGGCGCGATCCCCGAGGACCCGGCGTGATTCCAAAGTCTCCGCCTCGGCGCTCAACATCCGCCGAAGGACCGCCTGCAGCTCGGCGCGTTGTTCGAGATCGGACGCGCTCGCCGGAACGGCGCGTTCGAGGAGACGCTCGTCGCGGGCGATCGCCTCCTCCACCAAGGAGGAAAGGCGCGTCAGGCGTCCGCGCTGCTCCTCGTCGCCGACGAGAGCCTGCAGGTCGACGAGCGCGACGCGCATGCGTTTCCTCTCGTCGACGTCGCCGGGCGGCCGGGCGGAGTCGCCGGAGAAAAGAAAGGCGTTTCGCCGCGCCTCCAGATCCGCCACCGCGACCTGGAGACCGCGCAGCGTTCGCTCCGCCTCGCGGGCGCGATCGACATCGCGGCCCGTCTCGACGATGCGGTCGAGGCTTCGGTAGGCCACCCAGCCGACCGCGAGGAGCAGAATGCCGGCCGCGGAGAGCGAGAGCGCCCAGCTCGCGAAACGACTCGGCCCGAAAAGCAGCCGGCGAAGGTCGATCGCGAGCACGGTGGCCAACAGCAACACGCACACCGCGGTGTGCACGGCCATGCCGACGGGAAATCCCCATTTGTAGGCGGGCTCGACGTGACCGACATAGCCGACGAGCACGATCAGCGCCACCGCCGCGGTGGCGCCGGTCACCCAGAAGGCGCCTCGCCAGGCGCGCCGTCCGCCCCGGGCGCGCAAAAGCAGCGCGAATCCGAGCAGGACGAGCGTGAGCGCGGTGTTGGGCGCCATGCGGCCGGACTCCGAGCCAAGGGGATCGGCGAAGCGCGTGGTGTTGAACCACTCGTCCACGCCGAAATCGAGGCCGGTCAAATGCTGGACGAGCACGATGCCGCCCAAGGCGACCACAAGAGATGGAGCGAGAACGCACACCGGGCTTCGCTCGCGTCCCATACCGACGAAAATCGTCCCGACGCCGAGCAGGGCCAGGCAGAGCGCGGTGTTGAACACCATGGGCGCCAGCCCCGGAACCGCGGTCACGAAAATCTCGATACGAAACCACCAGCCGATCAGCACCAGCGAGGCCGCCGCCAACACCGCGTAGCCTCCCGCGACCACGCCCCAATCCTCGGCTCGCGCAGGCGACGACAGTGATACGATGGCGGGGGCCTGCACCTCGCGAACCTATTGGCTGGACGCGGGTTCTGGCCAGCCGTTTCCCCGGTGGGAAACGCCTACGCGACGCTCGCTAGGGTGCATTCCCCCGCCGGACCCGGGCGCCCATGCTCAAGCCGAGAGGGCGGCCCTCAGCTCGGAAGCGGTCCGCACCGGAGCCTGGCAGGCGTAGTCGCGGCAAAAATAAGCCGTCGGCGGCCGTCCCGGGACGGCCATCTCTTTCGCCCACGCGACATCGTCCGGGGTGAGCAAATGGACGGGCGTGTTGAGCGGCGGCGCGGCGTGCACGACCTCGGCCAAGGCGGCGAAGCCCGGATCGCCACGGTCGCCGGCAAGCACCACGTGGGCGGGTTCGGACAGGAAATCCGCGAGACCGCACAACAGCACCGGCATGGCGTGCGGAGCGCCGCTCCATTGCGACCGGAAGGCCTCGGCCAGACGACGCGCGCGGTCCCGGTAGGCGCCGCCCTGGATGAGGGACTCGCCATGGAGGACGGAGAGGCGGACGAGATTGGAGAGGGCGACCGACGAGGCGGTGGGCTCGGCGCCATCGTAGTCGTCCTTCAGCCGCAACACGAGGCCAGCGGCGGCGGGAGCGGCGAAATAACCGCCCCCCGACTCATCCCAGAAGAGGCGATCCATCGTCGCGTGGTGTTTATCCCCGAGACGCAACCAAGACGTTTCGAGCGGCGCTTGGTGCAGATCGAGCAGGCCGGCGATGACGCAGGCGTAATCCTCCGCGAAACCATCCGCGCCCACGCGGCCCTCGCGCCAAGAACGGCGGAGCGTGCCCGCGGCCGGGTCGAACAACTCGCGTTCGATGAAGCGCGCGCAGCGCAAGGCGGCCTCGAGGTAGAAGGGGCGTTTGTCGGCGAGGCAATCGGCGGGATGGACGGCGGCGCGGGCGAGGGCGGAGAGCGCGAGGCCATTCCAAGCGGCGACGATCTTGTCATCGAGGTGGGGCCGCGGGCGGGCGGCGCGCACGGCGCGGAGCCGGTCGAGCGCGGCGGCCAGACGATCGGCGGCCCCGCCGACGTCTCCGAGCCCGAGCGCATCGGCGGTTTCGGCGAAGGGCCGGCGCTGACGAAGGATATTTCGGCCAGAAAATTCGCCGTGCGGATCGAGCTCGGCGGGAACGTTGCCCGCGTCCTCGACGCCGAAGTGCGCGCGGACGAGCGCGGAGTCGAGCGGGGGCAGCGCGGCGTCGATCTCGGCGCGGGTCCAGACGTAGAAGGCGCCCTCGGCATGCGTGGCATGGGCGTCCCGCCCATGTGCCGAAGCCGATTCCACGGGCGGGACGCCCGTGCCACCCTGGACCCGTTCGCTGTCGGCGTCCTCGGCGGAGAAGAAGCCGCCGGCCGGGTGGGCGAGATCGCGCAGCAGATAATCGAGCACTCCGCGCGCGGCCCAGGCGAGGCGTTCGTCGCCGGAGGCGCGGGCGCAGTCGAGCAGGTTGCGCGCGATCTGGGCCTGGTCGTAGAGCATTTTCTCGAAGTGCGGCACGAACCAGGCGTCGTCGACCGAGTAGCGGTGGAAACCGCCGCCGAGGTGGTCGTGCACGCCGCCCTCGCACATTCGGCGCAGGGTGTGCGAGGCCATCTTCAGCGCCTCGCGGCCGGCCTCGCTCGCCTCGCCGCCCTGGAGGGCGGAAACACGAAGCAGAAAATCGATGTTTCCGGCGCGGGGGAACTTCGGGGCGCCGCCAAAGCCGCCGCGCTCGGCGTCGAAGCTCTCGTAAAGATGCATGAAGCCGCGCTCGTAGGCGTCGCCCGCGGCGTCGTGGAGGGGAACGGCTTCCTCGCCGGCAACGGACGGCGCGGACACCTCGCCGGCCGGGCGCGCGCCCGGGCCGCCGGAGTCGGCGACGGAGGCGGCGCGGTGCTTGTAGTGCTCGTCCAAGGACGCGATGGCGCGGTCGGCCTCGGCGACGAGCTCGGCGCGGCGCGTTTTCCACGCCTCGGCGATGGCGCCGAGGAGCGAGGGAAGGCCGCGGCGCTCCTGGCGATCCTCCGGCGCGAAATAGGTGCCGCCGAAAAAGGGCTTCAGGTCGGGGGTCAGCCAGACGTTGAGCGGCCAGCCGCCGTGGCCGGAGCGGGCCTGCACGTAGGTCATGTAGACGCGGTCGACGTCGGGGCGCTCCTCGCGGTCGAGCTTCACCGGGATGAAGTCGCGGTTGAGCTGAGCGGCGATGGCCTCGTTTTCGAAACACTCGCGGGCCATGACGTGGCACCAGTGGCAGGTGGAGTAGCCGATGGAGAGAAAGATGGGCTTGTCCTCGGCCCGGGCGCGGGCGAAGGCGGCTTCGCCCCATTCGAGCCAGGCGACGGGATTGTCCGCGTGCTGGAGAAGATACGGCGAGGTGGCGTGGGCGAGGGAGTTGGGCATCGGAAGCGGGCGCGAAGGGTCGATGCAAAGGAGACGAGTCGCAACGAGAGCAAAGAAAAACCCGGCCCCATGCGAGGGCCGGGTGGAAGCCGGGTCGGCGGAGAACGATGCGGCCGCGTCAGGCCGCCGGGCCGGACTTGAGGCCTGCCATGCGCTCGGCGATGGCGCCGGCGAACTCGATCGTCTGAGTCGGGAAGGCGAAACCGAGACCGCGCGCCTCGGCGAGGCGCATGAGCTCGAGGTTGACCTGATGACGAAGGTCGAGGGTCTTCACGCCGTCGGGATTGGCGGAGAAGTAGATGATCTGGATGTCGAGGGAGCTGGCGCCGAAGTTGAGGAAGTGGACGAGAATCGTGCCCGGATGCACCTCGGGATTCGAGGCGAGGTAGGCGCGGATGTCCTCCACCAAGGCTTTCACCTGCTCGCGCGTGGAGCCGTAGGTGATGCCGATGGTCTGGACGACGCGACGCTGGGGCATGCGGCCGAAGTTGTTGATGGCCTCATTGGCCACCGTCTTGTTCGGGATGGCGATCAGGGTGCGGTCCGGCGTGCGCAGCTTGGTGGAGCGCAGGCCGATGTCCTCGACCGAGCCCTCGTGGGAGCCGATCTTGACGAACTCGCCGACGCGGAAGGGCTGGTCGACGGCGACGACGACGGAGCCGAAAACGTTGGCGATGGTGTCCTGCGCGGCGAGGGCGAAAGCGAGACCACCGATGCCGAGACCGGCAAGGAAGGCCTTCACGTCGGCGCCAAGGGACTGGGCGGCGATGAGCACGCCGAAGATGAGGAACAGCGTGATGAGCGTCTTCTTGATCCACGGCATGAAGGCCGCGACGGCCGCGCCCTTCGCCTTCGCGACGTTCTGCAGATGGTCCAGGATGGTGGAGACGGTGCTGATGAAGAACCAGAGCGCGACGACGGAGAGCGCGATGGTCTTCAGGTAACGGAAGGCCTGATCGGCCTCGAAGGTCATCTTCAGGACCTTGATGGCGACGACGGCGCCGAGGACCGCGATGAACGCCGACACCGGTTTGTGCCAGGCCGCGATGAGCTCGTCGTCGAGCGTGGTCTGGGTGCGGGCGGTCAGGCGCTTGAAGACGCCGAAGACGCCCTTCGCGACGACCTTGCGCAACACGTAGAAGAGCACGGTGATGATCGCGGCGATGGCCCAGTGCTGCCAGGTGTTGCCGGCGTTCTTCACGCCGAAGAGGGCGAGGGAGAGGTCGACGAGGTATTCGACAAAGTCGGGCGGCGCGGTGTGGACGGCGCCGCTGGCGACGGCGGCCGCGGCCTGTGTCGTGGCGTCGGAGGTGGCGACGGTCGTCGCGGTCGCCGCCTCGGGCGCCGGCGCGGCTTCCTGCGCCAAAAGCAGACCGGCGAGCCAGAAAGGCAGACTAAGGATCAGGATTCGGAGAGATCGCATGGCGGAAAAAGGCGCCCACAGCTAGCGCGCCCGAAGGCCAAGTCAATGGGCCCACCGCGGAGCGTGGGCGTAAAAACGCGCGCCCCCGGAAAAGGAGGCGCGCGGTGAGCCGAGACCTTGGGCGACGTCGGTTCCAGGATCAGGCCACGGAAATCTTGCGAGGCTTCAGCGCCTCGGCCTTGGGCAGCGAGACGCGGAGGACGCCGTCGCGGAGCTCGGCGTGAACCTTGTCGGCGTCGATGACGCGGCCGTGGTCGAGCACGAGCTCGAAGGCGAGGTCGCGCGTCTCGCGATGGAGGGCGTGCCAGGACTCGGGTTTGCGCCAGGCGCGGCGGCCGAGGACGCGGATCTGCTGGTGGTCGACGCTGAGCTCGAGCCCGTCCTTGGCCACGCCGGGCAGCTCCACGGTCAGGCCGTAGGCTTCCGGGGTGTCCGTGACCTCGTAACGAGGCGCGAGGGTCGGCTCGGCGGAAGCCGGGCCGGCGGGCGCGGCGGAACGGGTCGCGGGAGCGGTGGCGAAGGCGGGGATGAGGGAAGAGATGAGGGACATGGCGATGGTTCCTTTCGGTATGGTTGGGGATGTCGTGTGTGGCGCGCCGTGCGTTATGGACGTATTTGATTTTCGGTTACGCGACGGTCACGCTGATCTTGCGGGGCTTGGCCTCCTCGCGTTTGGGCAGGGTGACGGTGAGCACGCCGTTTTCGTAGGCGGCGTTGATCTTGTCGGCCTGCACGGCGCCCTCGGGCACGGTGAGCGCGCGGCTGAACTCGGCGGTCTCCTCGCGGTCCCCGACCTTGCGGGTGCGCTTGGCGGAGATCTGGAGGGTGCCGTCGGCGAGCTCGACGCCGATGTCGGCGCGGTTCACCCCGGGCAGCTCGGCCCGCACGTAGGTGGCGGAGGCGTCTTCAAAAAGGTCGACCGGGAAACCCGCGGCGCTCGCGCCCGCGGTCTCGCCCAAGGCCGCCTCGAACAGCCGGTCCATCTGCTCCTCCAGCCCGGCCCATGGGCTGCGGGCAAAGGCCGGATAATAGGCGCGAGTGGACGGCGTGGTGTAGCGGATGAGTCTCATGGTGGTATCTCCTGGGTTTGGGATGGTTTTGGTTTCGCCCACCCCCGTTGCACACCGGATGCCGACGCAGGCGCCGGGCATTTTTCGCTCTGGATAAACGAGTTATGACCATCGCAACGCGAACCCGCGGGAAAATTTGTCCGCCCCTGTGTCACTCCGTCGGGCAAGCTCGTCACAGAAAACGCGTGCCGAGCCCCGCTCGCTTCCCCACCGTGCCCGCCCCGCCATGAGTTTTGATTTCGACACCGTTCCCAACCGCGCCGGCACCGACTCCCAGAAGTGGAAAAAATACGCCGGGAAAGACATCCTCCCGATGTGGGTGGCGGACATGGATTTTCGCTCTTCGCCCGCGATCTTGAAGGCGCTGCACGAGCGGGTGGACCACGGCGTCTTCGGCTACGCGCGCCCGACCCAGGCCACGGTGGACGCGGTCGTGAACGCCTGCGCGGAACGCTATGGTTGGAAGATCGAGGCGGACTGGCTGGTCTGGCTCCCCGGCCTCGTGTGCGGGCTCAACGTCACGGCCCAAGCCTTCGCGCAACCCGGCGAGGAGGTGCTTTGCCTCACGCCGGTTTATCCGCCTTTCATGACCGCGCCGAAAAACTCCGGCCGCGTGTCCGTGACCGTGCCGCTCACGCTCCGCCAAGGCCCGAGCGGGCGCGGCGACGGCGTATGGGAAATCGACTGGGAGGCGCTCGAGCGCGCGGTGACCCCGAAGACCAAACTGTTTTTCCTCTGCAACCCGCACAACCCGGTCGCGCGCGTGTTCCGTCGCGACGAGATCGCGCGCCTCGCGGAGTTTTGCGCGCGGCACGACCTCATCCTTTGCTCCGACGAGATCCACTGCGACCTCATCCTCGATCCCTCGCTGCCCCACCTGCCGACGGCGCTCGTCGCGCCCGAGCACGCCGCCCGCACCGTGACGCTGATGGCGCCGAGCAAGACCTACAACGTCCCCGGCCTCGGCACCTCTTTCGCGATCATCCCCGACGCCGGCGTGCGCGCGCGCTTCGTCCGCGCCACCTACGGCATCGTCGCGGAGGTCACCTGCCTCGGCTACTCGGCCTGCGAGGCCGCCTACCGCGACAGCGAGGAGTGGCGCCAAGGCCTGCTCGCCACGCTGCGCTCGCACGCCGCGCACCTGCAGGCGACCTTCGGCGAAGGCGTGTTCAAAAACGTGAAACTCGAGGCACCGCTCGAGGCGACCTACCTTGCCTGGCTCAATGTGTCCGCGCTCGGGCTCGAGGATCCGATCGCGCACTTCGAGGCCCACGGCGTGGGCCTGAGCGACGGACGGTTCTTTAACGCCGCCCCCGGCCACTACGTCCGCCTCAACTTCGGCTGTCCCCGCGCCACGCTCGACGAAGCCCTCCGGCGCATGGCCACGGCAGTCCAAGCCATTGCGTAACCCATTGGGTTACACAATGGCTTTGGGCGCGTGATCTTAAGTCTGAACCCGGGCGCCGCTCTCTACCGTGAGCGCTCAAAAAGCGCGGCGTCTCCTAACCACGCGGGCAATCCCACCAGCAAGAATCCAAAGCCTCGCCTGCGGTGTCGGCTTTGAGCTCCGTGGCTGGGCGTTGCACTTCGCACCTCTATGCGGGAATCGAATCTTGCCGGCGTAACCCAATAGGTTACACAACGGCTTATGAACAAGCATCCACCCCTCACCGATGTCCCGCCCAGCCTGCGCTTGTGGGCGGATATGCTTTCCGCACTTGGCGGCGCGGCCGAAGAGGCGGCCCGCGACGCCTCGCGCGCCACCTTTCGCGTTATTGATCGCCGCTCGGGCAGCAAATCGCTCCCCAACGCCGCCGAACTCGCTTCCGCGGAGGCGGCTGCGCATCGCACGCCGATGTGGGATCTTCTTTCCGCCGAGCTCGACAAGGCCCTGAAAAAGCCCGGAGCCCGCGCGCGCCTTGCCCGCTACCTCGGCCTGCCACGGCAACGCATCACCGACTACACCAAAAGGCGACGCACCCCTGACGCCGAAACCACCCTGCGGATCCTCCACTGGCTCTCCGCCGTTCACGCCGGCCACGATCCCTCTTATATCGTTCCGCCTCCTCCTCCGGACCAGCCCCCCGCGTCGAGCACCTCTCCGGTGCCCGACACCGAGCCTGCGTAACCTGCCCGGTTACGCAGCCGTGCGCCCGCTCCTCGCTCGGCCTTTTCCACCGCGCCGCGAAACACAGACCTTGCGTAACCCAATAGGTTACACAGGCTCGGCAGGCGCGTCCTCAATCCGTTGGTAGATCCCGCAGGCCCACCCCTTTCGGCGCTTATAGGAAGCGTCCCCGCCACTCCGGCGATTCCGTCAGCGGCAGGCCGCGGTAACGTCCAAAAATCAGGTAACGCGTCCGCGCCACGAGGCGGTAAATCGCATCGCGCAGCCCGGCGGGCATCCGTCTAAAAACACGCGCCGCTCGCGCCCATCCCCCGCCCAAGATCTCCATCGCCGCGAGCGCGCCGGCGGTCCGGACGAGCCCCGGCCCGGCCTCGCCGCTCGGCAAAAAAACCAAGCTGTCGAAATCCGTCAGCGGCAGCCCGAGCCGTCGCAAGGCTCTTTGCCCATAAGCCCCTTGCAAGGGCGCGAAACGGAGCCACCCCCTCCGATCACGCCGCAGCATGAAGCGCGTGAGCGCGTTACAGAGCCCGCACTCGGCGTCGAACAACAGCACCGGCCCGTCCCCGCTGTTCATCGTGCCGCCCACAGGGCGACGTCCGCATCCGGTCTTGGACAAGCGCCCAATTCGCAGAGCGTGGGGCCGCGTCCCCGCCCCGCCAGCCACTGCGCGCCAGAGAGGCCGAGCGCGAGCAGCACGGCGACGAGACGGCGATGGCGGCGAAGTTTCACGCCCCACCCTAGCGCGCCGCGGCGACCCGCGCAACCCGCGCGGCCGATCCGCCCGGCGCATCCGTCCCCGCGCTTGCCGCCGGCGCGCGCCCGGCCTTGCCTGCTTGTCCCCCCCGCATGCGCCTCGGCCCGCTCACGCTCTCCTCGAACCTGTTCCTGTCTCCGCTCGCCGGATACACGAACCTCCCCATGCGTCTCACCGTGCGCGAACTGGGCGGCCTCGGCTTCGCCACCACCGATCTCGTCAACGCCCGTTCGCTCCTCGAGCGCAACCCCACCGCGCTCAAGCTCGTCGCCACCGCGCCCGGCGACCGGCCCTGGGCGGTTCAGCTCTTCGGCGCGGTGCCCGAGGAGATGCGCGACGCCGCGGTGATCTGCCAGGAACTCGGCGCCGACGCGGTCGACATCAACATGGGCTGTCCCGTGAAGAAGGTCGTGAAGATCGGCGGCGGCTCCGCGATGATGACCGAGCTCGACAAGACCGCCGCCCTCGTGCGCGGCATGATCGCCGCGGTGAAGATCCCCGTGACGGCCAAGATGCGCCTCGGCTGGGACGAGCAAAACCTCACCGCGCCCGACCTCGCGCGCGTGCTCGAGGACGCCGGCGTCGCCGCGGTCTTCGTGCATGGCCGCACCCGCGCGCAAGGGTTCTCGGGGCAGGTCAATCTCGCCGGCATCCGCTCCGTCGTCGAGGCGGTGAAAAGCATTCCCGTCATCGGCAACGGCGACATCACCACGCCCGAGGCCGCGCGTCACATGATCGCGGAGACGGGCTGCAAAGGAGTGAGCATCGGCCGCGGCGCCTTCTACGATCCGTGGATCTTCAAGCGCACCGACCATCTGCTGCGCACCGGCGAACTGTTGCCCGAGGCCAGCTTCGAGGAACGCGTGCGCGTGATGCGCCGGCACTTCGAACGCTACGTCGAGTTCTACGGCGAGGAGCACGGCGCCCGGCTTTTCCGCCGCGTCGCGCCTTGGTATGCGCGACGCTTCGGCCCCTCGAAGCCCTTCAAGCAGACGATCCTCGGCATAAAGTCCGCGGCCGATTTCGAAAAGGCGCTGGCCGACTACATCGCGTGGCGCGCGCGCTTCTGCGGCGACGACGGCGAGCTCCTGCCCAAATTCCGACCCGACCCGATGGTGGCGTCCTTCATGCGCGATCCGGACGATCCGGTCTTCGCGCGCGAATCGATCCCCGTGCCCAAGGGGCCGGTGGAGAACTGGTGACATCGCCGCGGGCGCGGCAAAGCGCCCGCCGATGCAAAACAAAGTCCCCCGACGCGACGATACGGCGGCGGTCCCTCCCGCGTTCGTCGCCGTATCCGACTTATAGATACTTGACCTTCACCCGCGCCCCGGAGGCGTCCTCGAGGATGATCTGCTTCGCCTCGGCGTCGATGTCCGCGAATTTGATGCCGAGAGCGGGTTCGACGACCTCGCCCTGCCGCACGATCCGGCCGTCGATGAGGGCGCGCGCCGGGCTGCCTTGGAAGACGCCGCTCACGCGGATGCCGTCCGCGTAGCGGAGAAACCGCGCGCTGGCCTGCGGGACGGGGGCCGGCCCAGGGATGGCCGGAGGAACAGGCGTGACGTTTGTCGGCGTCGGCTCGGGCCTGGGGGGCGTCGTGGTCGTCGCAACCGGCCCGACAGGCGGCGTCGCGTTGTTTTTTTCCTGCGGCTTGGGTTGGAGTTCGCCGGGTCCGGTCTTGCCGGCCGACGGCTCGGAGGGCGTCGCCTTTCCTTCTTTACCCGCGTCCACCCGCGTCGGTTCCTTTGGTTGCGCCTCGGCGATCGTCTTGCCGCCGTTCTGCGCGGGCCTCGGCGGCTCCGGGGCGGGAGCCGGACGCGAAAGATAAAAATAGGCTCCGGCTCCCGCGCCGGCGACCAGAAGGAAGATCAGTCCAAACAAAAGCGCATCGCGCTTGGCGTGGCTCCGGTTCACGGCCGCCTTCGCGGCGCGTGCGGGCATGGGGGCGGCCGGCGCCGGCAATTTCGCCGGATCCAAAGCCTCGGCAGGCGCCTCCGCACGGAGATGGATGGGACCGCGCATCCCCACGGGTTCGCCGATCGTCGGCGAAGTCGGAATGGGAGGGATCGAAGAAAGCGGCGCCAAGGGCGGAAGAATCGCGCCCGGCCCCGCGGCGGGGCCTACGCCTGGCAGGGGAAGCAGGGGCGCGCCGCCGGAAGCTTCCTCGAAGGCCTTCAGCGGGTCGACCGCGGGCGATTCGGCGGCCGGCGGCGGAATGGGCGGAGGCGGAAGCTTGTTGCCGATCTTGAGCTTGAAAACGGGGGCGGCCGGCGCCGGGGCCTCCGCGGGTGGAGGCACCATGGGCGGGATCGTCGCGGGCGGAGCGTCCGGGTGCGGAAGCGGCGGGATGGAGGCGTTCGCCTCGGGCACGAGGCTCGGCCGGCGGCGAGCGCGCTCCCCCTCATGGGGATGCTCGGCGGGCGGAGGGGGCGGGATCGGGGGAAGGCCGTGAAGAGGAGCGAGCGGTGGTTCGGGGGCGCGCATTTGCGGCTCCGACGGCGGCTGGGCAGGCAGCGAAGCAGGAGG
>CBIHRE010000080.1:0-13169 GCA_966212385.1 uncultured Akkermansia sp.
GGAACACGAAATACAGGTGAAAGACGTAGTTTGGATTCAAATACGCAAACGCGAGGAAGATGGTGCCCGCGATGAATCCGCTGCCGACCGGCTCGTTCGGGGAAAGCAACGCGGCCGCGAGGGTAAGGACGCCGCCAAGCAGGAGGAAACAGTTGAAACGCAGGGTGCCCCATTCCGCCGCGAGCGCGTTGCCGAGGGAGAAAAGACAGGACATCGCGAACGCGAACCATATCCAGCCGACGTCGGGCGGGCTGACCGCGAAGGTGGCCAGGCGCCACCATTCGCCGGCGCGGACCAGGCTCCAGGCGAACCAAATCCGGGACTCGTCGAAGAGCCCGAGCAATCTGGCGAGGTAGAAAAAAGTCTGACCGGCGACGATGGCCGGGAACACATAGGGCGAGGCGAGCGGCCCGGCCATGCGTTCGAATTTGTGCGACCAGCGGGACATGTAAGGCGGGAAATGGCGGGCGGAGCGGATCAGGGTGGGCGGGCGAGGCGACGCGGCCAGATTTATTTGGCGGGCGATGGCGGCGGCGTGGACGAGGACGAAGGCGACGGAAAACCCACCTTCGCCTCGCCGGCCTCTTTCGCGTCGTCCGCGGTGAACTCGGCCAGCAGCTTCGCCTTTTGTCCGGCAAGCTCGGGCGCGTCGACGCTCGCCGCTAGATCCCGCGCGTCGCCGGCGAGCCCTTGCTTCCAGAGCACGCGGGCGCGGTGCAGGCGAACGGTCTGCGTCTCCAGGCGCCCGTCGAGGTTTTCCTCCAACGCGGTCCAGACACGGTAGGCCTCCTCCCAGCGTGGTTCGGAGAGGTCGTAATAGGCCTCGGCGGCGCGATAGGCGAAATCGGTCCGGCCCGGGGCGAGCGACACGGCGCGGGCGAAGGCTTGAATCATCGTCTTGTCGATCGTCGCGGCGGTCCAGGCCTTCGATTTGAGAAAATCCGCGCGCGCCTCGGAAAGAAGGAGGCCGATCTGGAAGTGGTAAAGCGGCTCGGTCGGGGCGAGATCGGACGCGGCGAGGAAATAGTTGAGCGCGTCGATGGCGCGTCCGTCCTCGGCCAGGATCACGCCGATCTGGTTTTTCACAACCGGCAACTCGCCGTCGAGAGCGTTGGCCTTGAGCAAAAGCGGGAGGGCGGTCTTGCGATCTTCGACGAGCGGATCGCAGAGAAAAAGACCGTAGGCGGCCCAGGCGGCCGCGAAATCGGGATGCTTGGCGACCAGCCGCTCGTAGTCGTCGATCACGCGCTGAAGCCGCGGACGGAGATCCTCGAGCTCGGCGGCGTCGTCCTTTTTCTTCGCCTCGGCGAGGGCTGCGCGCTGCGCGGCCACGACCTCGCGGAGCATGGAGACCGCCTCGGGGCTGCCGCCGGATTCTTCCGCGCGAGTCGCGACGCGGCCGGAAGAAGCCGGAGCATCGCCGCGGACGCCCGGACCTGCGATGAAAAGCAGGACAAGCACCGGAAGACGGGGAAGAAAAAGACGAGCCATGCCGCACATATGACCAGCGAGACAGTCCGCTGTGCCCGAGCAAAGCAGCAATGCGAGGGGCCGCCTACCTCCGACGCTTATTTTGATTTTGGGTAGCCGGGCGACCGCCCGACACGTCTTCTTGCACGATGAATCGCTATGTCATGCTCCTCTTTGCCTTGGTGCTCGCAACCGCGGGCCTGATCTGGGGTGTCGCATCGCGTCCCCCGATTCCGCCGAAGATCCCACAGTCCGTCCGCCCTTCGCCGCCTCAAGCTCAGAGTCCGGAGCCCAACAGGGTGATCACCAATTCTCCGCCGGCCAATACCCCGGCCCCACCGCCCGCCGCCACGCCCGAGAGCGAGGAAACGGACTCCGTCCCCTTTCTCATCAGCGACCCGGAAAAGGCGAAGGCACGCGTCCGCCAACTCGCGGCTACCTTTGACGAAACCCATGTCGCCGAACTGGCCCGCTATCTGAACCACCCCGCGTCGGAAGTGCGCGGGGCGGCATTGGAAGGATTGGTGCTGCTGGGCGATTCCTCCGCGGTTCCCATGATGCTGGCTGCGGCCGAAGTGGCCGAAAAGGATCCGACCAAGGGCACGGAAGCGGTCGCCCTCAGGGAAGCGGCCAAGCTGTTGGCCAACCCGCAAAAGGGCGTGGAGAGGATGCCCAAGCAGCCCCTCACCAGGACACCGGAAATTCAGGTCCGGAATCCGCTCGAAACCGTAAACGCAGCCTCGACGCGGTGAAGATCACATGACCGCGACCCGCGCAATCCTATCACTGAGGCCAGGAAGCCTTGGCCGCTTTGATCGCGTCGACCCAATCGGCGGGATTCGGCCCTTTGTCTTCACCGCCCACCAAAAACGTGAGGTGCTCACGGATCTTCGCCTGCATCTCGGGAGATTTGCGGGCGGACAGCGCGATGAGGTAAAGATCGGCCTGGTAGGAAAGAGGGCGGTTCAACGCCTCGGACAAAATCGTGTCGGCGAGATCGTCGGGCAAGTTGGGGTCCTTGACCAAAGGAGTAAGAACCTCCGCCTCATTACCGGCCGAAAGGTTGAGCGCGTGGGCCAAGGCCTCCTCGCGCTCCACCATCGGAGCCTTCGGGTCCAAGGTGATCGCGGTGAGCTTTTTCGCGACACGAACGTAATCCTCGTCGGGCTCGGCCAAAATATCGCCGACCGTCGGCTTGGACGGGGCAGCGGGGGGGGCGGGCTCGGCATCCACCGGCTCCCCCGAAACCGGTTCAGCGCTAACGACCGCATTTCCTCCGGAAGAGGCGAGGGTGGAAGACGGGGCGGAGGCGGGTTGAGCCGATCGGACGCCGACCGGAACATCGGGCGACGCAGGCGGCCGAGTGGCGGAGTTCAGCCACCAGAAAACTCCGCTGGCGACAACCAGCCCAAGGACAGCCAACATGCCTGCCGTTTTTCGGTTCATAAGCAAAAAAAGCAGGTCCGCGGATGCCTTTGGCAACCAGATGTTCCCGTTTTTCAGAGGAAAAACGATCAATTTTCCCGATTTATCTATTCGACGCAAACACCCGACTAGCTTCGTCTACGCATTCCCCACCCTTTCGATCTGCCATGAGATACCTCGCCGCGCTGTCGCTTGCCGCGTTTGCTCCGTTCCTTCTGCCCAACTTGCAGTCGGCGCCGGCAAACGACAACATCCAGAACGCCATCGAGCTCAGCGCGCATGAATTGCTGAACCGAACGACAGGCAACGTCACCGGTGTTACGGCGGACGGGCTCACCATCCTGCTTCCCGGCAGCCAAGTGCCCACCGCGGGCTATCTTTTTCCCGCCGTATGGTTTAAGTGGACCGCCCCGGTGAAAGGAACTGTTTCCGTTCAGGGTATCGGACGGAATTTCACCATCTGGGGCACCACGCTTATCGGCCCGCTAGGACAAGACGTCTATCCTGTCGCCGGAACCGATGCGATCAGCACCGGGATCTCTCTGATCGCGTCGCAGATGGCTTACACCTATGAGACGCAACCTGGCGTCACGTATTTCAACGCTCTGGAAACAAGCAACATAAACGGAGCCAATTCCTATACCTACATCCATCGCTTCACCCAAGAGACTCTAAGCGATACGTTCGCCGGCCGCACCCAAATGGGAGGCGTCGATTTCACGGTGTTCGGAAACAATTCCACCTACACGGTGGAAACCGGTGAGCCATCACACACCGCCGGTTCGCAGTCTTCGTCCAACCGCTCCGTCTGGACCACATGGCGCAGCCCTAACTCGCGCAAAGCGGTGTCTCTCGAGGTGCAATCCAAGACCTTTTCCCCCGTCATCGCCGTTTACACCGGTGACAGCTTGGAAACGCTCAAACGCGTCACCCGCAGCTCCGGCGGCACCAGCGCTTTCGCCAGCTTTATCGCCGAGGATGGGGTGGACTATCATATTGCGATCGACGGAGCTGACTCCAAGTCCGGCGCCTTCAGCCTAAAGCTTAAGGCGGATACGGTCCGTCCGGGCTTCCTCACCGCCCCCGTGGCCACCACCGTCCAGCAAGGAGAAACCGCCACGTTCACCGCCACCGCCACCTACACCGGCGAAACCGTCACCTATCAGTGGCAACGCATGCCCGCCGGCGGAAAACAATGGCTCTCGCTGGCCGACGACACGACCTATACCGGCACCCAGACCGCCGCGCTCAGCGTCGTCACCACCTTGGACATGAACAACGACCGCTATCGGGTTCTTGCGACCGACGTCGTAGGCACGTCCGCCAGCCGCGCGGCGCTGCTCACGGTCACCGAGTTCGCGCCCGTGCTCACCGAGATCTTGGGCACCGTAGGTGGCGACGCCACCGGCACGATCAACATCAGTCGCGGTGAAATCCCCGAGCCGACAAACGGCGGAGTCTATTACGCAACCGGCCTGCCGAAGGGGCTCTCGATCAACCCGGAGACCGGCGAGATCACCGGCGTGATCGACGCCAAAGCCGGCACTTACCGGGTGGTCTACGGATCCACCGACGGAAAGAAGAAGAACCCCGAAACCTACGTCATCCAGATCATCGTATCCCCGCTCTCAACCCATCTCGGTGGCGCCTTCGAAGCCTTGCTCGATACTCCCGACGCCCGAAATACCCCGGAAGGAAAGATCTCGTTCAAGGTCGCGGCCAACGGTCGCTTCACCGGCACCTTTTTCGATCTCGCCGATGGAAAATCGTATCCCTTCTCGAGCTCTTTGGTGCTAAATCAAGAAAGCCGCACCGCCACCAACCCGAGTGACACCCCTGTCCGCATTTCACGAGGCACCCGTCCTCCCCTTTACTTGGAGATTTCAATGGCAGAGCCCGCTATCGTGGACGAAGAAGCCGTGGGCTCCACGGTCGTGTCCGCGGTTCTCTTCGATTCCGGCGACACCATTCTTGCTCAATCCGACGACGGAGCGCCCGTTTCCCGCTTCACCGCCGCCAACCCCGCGCCATGGGCCGGCCGTTACACGCTCCGTCTCGTAAACGACTCCTTCATCCCACGTGCGTCCGACAGCGAGTCACCATCACCGCCCACGCCGATCGGCTCAGGACATGCCACAGGAACAATCGCCGACAAAACCGGCGTGCTTAGCCTGAAAGGCCTGCTCTCCGATAACACGCCGTTCACCGCGAGCGTGGCGTCATCCCCCGGTGCGACCTACCGACTCTGCCAACGCGTCTACGGGCCGGGCGGTAAATTGGCCGGGCGGATCAATCTCGTGGAAAAGACGACATCAGACGCCGTCACATTGGCTTACTATTCCGACGAATTCGCCGATAGCATCGTCCACTGGACCAAGCCGGTCCGCGCCAAGGATAAACTCTATGCGGCCGGCTTCGATGGTGGCATCGTTTCCACTCGGATTCTGATGGCACCGTGGATCAATCCTGCGGGACAGATTGCCAGCGCCCTCGGCTTGGCGGCGGCCGGCGACATGAAAGTCGAGATTCAGGCGGCGGTTCTTCAAGACGGGAACGGCACAAACGCCTACGGCCTGCCCGTCGATGTTCAACTAAGCCCAGGGGGAGCAATCAGTTTCGTCGACCCGTCGATCAACAATACGAAGTTTAAACTGACCATCACACCGCTGACCGGTGCGTTCTCAGGCTCTTACGAGCTGGCCGAACCCGCTCCATCCACCGCCAAGCCCCGTAAAGTGACATTCTCCGGCGTTCTTTTCCGCAACTCCGTGGTGTTCCAAGGCGATGTCATAGGAGAAGGTTTCGCCATCGTTCCACCACTCCAAGCCGAAGAAAAAACGACCGCGGCCAGCATCAAGTTCTTGGCTGGCCCGCCCCAATCGCCGTTCAACATTCCCACCCGCTAAGATCAGAATTTCCCAAGCAGAGTTTCCCAGATGAAGCAGGTCCATCGAGGTTTATTGTTGTCGGCCGCTTGCGCCGGACTTCTTGGCTACCTCGTCTTCCGTCTCTGGCCGGAGACAAGTCCCATGCCCACTCCGGGACCAACCCCGAAACTGATCTCACTCCCCCCTCCGCAACAGACTCCTGCCCCAATCATTTCCGGCCCCAAGCCTGCGGCTGCGAACCTGATCACGGCAACGCCGGCTGCCAAACCTCTCGACTCTACTTCGACCACAAACACCAACACCACACCTCATCGCGGGGCTCGTCTCATCGTAAAGGCAGGCGAACCGATTCCAGAGCTGTTTCCCCATCAAGCGGAGCGCGATGAGCTCGTCAGGCTCGCCAGCACCTATGACTCCAAAAACATCCCGTTGATCGCCCCTTCGCTTAAACACCCCGACTCCACCGTGCGGGAAGCCGCCCGCCAAGCCTTGGCGCAGATGGGCGATGCCGCCGCGGTTCCCTATCTGAGGGAAGCTCTCAAAAACACCCGAGATTCCGAGGAGCGGGAACTAATTCAAGAGATCATAGAATTCTTGTCCCTGCCTCGCTTTATGGATGCCGTCGCGTCGAACGCCGACGCTCCTGCTACCAACCCCTGATTTTTATCACCAACCTGTCCCCTACCCATGCAATTCAAGCCCCGCTTCCTTACTCTCGCATTCGGCTTGGCGCTCACTCCGCTTGCCGCGCAGGCTCAGGATATCGAGCTCGTGACCGAGGCCACCGTCACCGTCCAAGGGACTTTCGGCACTTCTGTCACCACCACAAATGGTAAAACCGGCACGGCCCGGGTCGATACCACTCGGTCCTATAATTCGACCATAAGCACCCCGGACGTCATTCGCAGCCTTTTGGAGCTTTCTCCCACCGACAGCATAGAAGGTTGGCGTTTGGCTGCGGTCAGGGCCTTGCCCGCCGACCAAGTCGAGGTCGATTTCTCGTTCTACCTTTATCTTGTGAACGAAACGCTGAACGAGCGGAGACGTGTTCCCGTGGACAAATTTTTTGGTTGGACCAATACTTGGGTCAGTTCGGCGACGGTCAACCATGTCACACGTAACATTATGACCGGAAAAGGCGTGCGCACGGTCCACGCCGAGATGGAGTTTCTCCCCTCGTTTACTCGGAAAGAACTTCCCGCCGTAGTATCCAATCCCATCACCGAAGGGGGACGGACCTACGTCCGATCCGCGAAAACCGAAGCCGCGTTTACTTTGGACAATGTGGCAACGGCAGGGTTCGCCACCATTAACTTCTCCACCCGCACCGCCGAACCGGTGTTCTTCTTCGCCATCGAGAATATTCGTTATACCGCCAAGGGCGATTTCTCAGGCACCTTGATCAACACCAAAACCACGGTCAAAAAATTCACGACCCGCGGCATTCCGGACGAGGTTGAATCCGTGGTGGTCGATGAAACCCCCACTCCCGCCGGAGGGCTCGTGTCCTTTCAAGTAAATGTCAGCGCGGCAAAACTAGTTCCCCGCACTCTTTATCCGGAAGTGCCGTTCGACCCCTACTCTCTCGAATTCGCGCTCGAACCTTAAGGCATCCGCCCACCTCTCACACTAGCGTAGCCTAAGCCCCGCATATCGCACATGAAAGCCGCTTTTCTCACTCTTCCCGCCCTTGCCTTGGCGTCCGCGCTGCCGATCCAAGCGCAGACCAAATCTCCGTTCGTGGAGACCACCACCCTGACCTTTTCCTGGCCGATGTCGGTGACCACGGTAGGTGAAGCCCTAACAGACGGCCCGCCGCTTCCCGAGGAGGTGATCTACGACCCGGAGAAGATCCCCACCGGCTTTGATCGTTATACCTACGTGGCCACGCCGAGCATCTATAACGGGACCACTTCAGGCAATCCCTATCGCGCGGGTGCCAACCGGCAGCTGATCCACATGATGCTGCAGCGACTAAGCCGAAATGGTTTGGTCTCAAGAGATTATAACGAAAGCAGCTGGCAATTCATCGCCGTGCGGGAAGCTCCCGCTAACGTCTACGAAATGGCGACGAACCCCTATCGGGTATTTCTCAGCGCGGGCGGACGCTCCAGCATCGAGGTTGCCGAATTCGACCAAGAACCGGTGATTGATGATCCGGTTCCCGACGGCATCAGCTACATCGATTCCACACCCCAAAGCTTCATCACCACTATAGACACCGGCATTACCATCACACTCGGTCAATACAACGGTAATTACACGGAATCCAAGTGGAGTGATACTAATTGGGTCAGAAGCGCGTCTGGAACGGTAGCCACCGCTTTCCACATCGATTTTGGCGCCCTGTTCTACGATGATCCCCCGGGAGGAAACGCAACTCGCAATCCTTACAATTACCATCTCAAACGCAACGTTTGGACGGCTGTCGCTTCCGGATTTATTAATTATGGTATTCGGACGATTCCCGGACCGCTTCCCACCTTCCTTGCCTCCAACTCCACGGGCACTGCTACGGGATGGTTTGAGCATGGTCATGACGAATATCGATGGAACGATACGGCGAAGGTCTACCAGCTTGTCCCAGGAAGCGCTTATAGTGTCGCGGGCATTGCACCGCTGAAAGTAACCCTTTCACCAATCCAGTATCAGAAGCGCACTCTTTTCGAGCTGGATATTCCCGCTACCCCCACGATGCGTTTTGCGCAGAATGCAAGTCTTGCCTACAGCGCGGGCGTGGTAAGCGGCGGATTACAAATTTTCTGGAGTGATTTCTCCTCCAATGAGACGGGCTTCAGCTTGCAACGGAGAGACGGCGAAAATGGCGAGTGGACTGAGATTATCCGTCCTGATCGCAACTCTAACAGTATTTTCGACGGCGATGCACCCGCCGACACCACTTGCTACTATCGTATCGCATCCTTCAACGGTGCGGGCATGTCGGAATACTCGAATGAGATTTCTATGTTGATGTTGCCCAGACCCACGAATCTGCAGGGCGAGGGCGTGTCCGACACCGAGATCGTGCTGACATGGGAGGATAATTCCACCCTCGAAACCGGCTATCAACTCCAAAGACTCGTGCGTGCGGCCGAAGGAGGCAGACCGGAGGTTTGGCAAACCATTGCAAATTTGGATCCTGATGTCGTGACCTATACGGATACTGGCCTCAAGGCTAAGACCGATTACACCTATCGTATTCGCACCGTCTACACAGATACGACAACAACTCCTCCCACGACGATTCTTTCTGCATGGTCGAACGTAGCCGTAATTAGCACGGGAGACGCGCCTGCGCCTGCGCCCTAAGAGCGCTGACCCTTCTGACAAAAAACCCCGCCTTTCGGCGGGGTTTTTTATTTAGCCCGAGGGCCGGCGGACGGCTTGGCTGACGGCGTGGTCGAAGAGTGGTTCTCGCTCAGCGGCCGCCCATACTCATCCACCTCGATCTCGACCGGCACTTGGATAGTCCGTCCATCCGCAGTCGTCTCGGTCCGCCAGCTCCGCACTACCCGACGCTCGCCGTTAAACGCCGACGAGCTTGCGCCCGCGAAACCTTCGCCTGCCCCCACCACCGCCCCGGCCGTGTTGCCCGCCACCGCGCCCGCCGCGGTGCCGACCGCCGTGCCGATGGCTGGCCCTGGCTGACGCGTGTTAACCACCCGCCCATCACGCTTCGTCGCGCAAGCGCTGGTCGCCAAGGCGCCTAGCGCCAAAACCGAGATCGACACCAATCCGGAGGAAAAAATCTTCATAAAGAGGAGGGAAATAGGGACCGGTAGGCTTCCCGGACGTTCCCCCGCAAGCAACCGCAGCCGTATCCGGACGCGTCTCTCTCTCTGCTCAGCGGCAGGCGAGGATCAAGGTCAGCACCGGCGCCGCGGCCAAGGTGCTCAAAACCACCGCCTGCGCCGCCAAGGCCTCGTCTCCTCCCATCTCGCCCGCCATCGCGTAGGACACGACCGCCGTAGGGCAGGCCAAGCCCACCAAAAGCATCAAACGCTCCGTCCCCTCGATCCCCAGCCACGCCGCCAAACCCCAACCCAAAAGCGGTGATACGATCACCTTCCCCCCCACCGCCGCCCACGCCGCCCCGCGCCAAGCCCCCGTGGGTAAAGCGGCCAAAACCGCCCCGATCGTCACCAATGCCAGCGGAACCGACATTTTGCCAAGCAGCCCGATGGTCTCTCCTGGCACACCGGGCATCACCCAACCCCGCACGTAGGCCAAGCCGCCGACCACGCTCGCCCAGATGATCGGGTTTCGCAGCCACTCCCCCACCAAAGGCTTCAAGGTAGCCCAGCCCAAGCCATGCCGGCTCGCCACCAATGCGCTTACTGCAAGCACGTTGTAAAGCACCATCATCGGCGCCAGAAGCAGCATGAGCGCCGCCGCATCCACTCCGGGAGCCTTCAGCAAAATAGGCAGACCGACAAAGGCCAGATTCCCGCGGAAAAACGCCTGCGTGAACGTGCCTCGCTCCGTCCAACGCAGCTTCATCGCCCCGGCGATCACCCAACCCAAGGCCGCCACCGCCAAAGTGGTTCCGGCCATCACGCCGAGCACGCGCCCGCCCCACGCCGCCCGGCCGGCTCCGGCCCCCGCGCCACCATGGGTCAGGCTCGCCAAGATGAGCGCCGGAAGCCCCACCCAATAGCACAGCCGATTCAACCCGGGCACCACTCCCGCCTGAAAAAAGCCGCCGCGCTGCAGTCCGGCGCCCAGCGCGACAAGCAGGAAAATCGGCCCCAGCAACTCCAACACGGCGCTCACAGCGTCACCGGCTCCCAGGACACGGCGCCGTCGGAGGCGACTTTCAACCACGCGAAACTCCGCACGACCGCCCGTGGCCGCGTGACGCAGCCGGGATTGAGCCAACGCACTCCCATCGCGTCGACCTCGTCGGCCGGCACATGTGTGTGACCGCTCAGGACAAATTCGGCGCGCGGCGGCGCACGGCGCGGAGCGATGTGCTCGAGATGGAATATTCGCCCGCGCCGCTCCAGGCGTCGCGTCAAAGGCCACGCTTCATGCCAGTCGTTGTTGCCGCGCACCACGAACATGGGCCGTCCGAGCTGTTCGAACTCCACGAGCGTCGCCGGCTCGCACACGTCTCCGAGATGCCAGATCTCGTCGGCCTCCGCCATTCGCGCCGGCAGGTCCGCGGGAAAGCGATCATGCGTATCGCTAAACACGGCGATGCGCCAGCATCCGGCGTCCCCTCCCGTGAAATCATGTTTTTTCGCGCGAACCATCGCTTTCATGCAGACACAAAAAAGCCCGCCGCGGAAGTCTCGCGGGCGGGCGTGTTTCGACGCAAGCCGGTCGCGCGATGAACACGCCGCCTTCGCGCCAGGCCGGGCTCACTGCCAGTTGAGCACAAACTTGCCGTAGTAGGTCGTGTCGAGCTTCTCGACGCCCGGGCTCGGTTTGCTGGTGTAGTCGTTGTTCACGCCGACGCGAAACTTCCAGCTGCCCGCCAGCGGGAACTCCAGGTTGGAGTCGTGGATCGCGCGGTAGTTGGCGAAATCCTCGAAGGCCGGCACGTAGGTGATCGCGTTGTTCATCACTGCGTTTTCAAAGCGGTAGTGATGCGCCAGCCCGAGGTCGAGGCCCGCGCTTCGCACGTCGTCCGTGCCGGGCGAAGCGTAGTCCTCGAACCGATACGAAAGACCGGCGCGGCCCGTGAGCTTCTGCTTCGGCAGGTTCTTGATGAAATCGTAACCGAAACCGGCCGCCGCGACGTTGTAGAAGTTGATGTCCTTCACGTTGTCGTAGCCGCCCTCGTCGCGGGCATACCACGTGACGAGCTTGCTCAGGTAGCTCGAGTAATCGACGCCCACCCGAAGCTTGTCCTCGGATTTGAGGCCGTTGGTCCGCTGGTAGCTGAAATCGGAATAGAACACCAAGGTGTCCTCCGGCCCCGCCAGCGTCGCCTTGGCCCCGCCGCCGTAGCCGAGCTGCTCGCTGTTGCCGGTTTTGCCCGAGATATCGAAGGAGGCCTCGTAGTGCCACTTCCGCATCAGCTGCAGGACCGCCGGATCGGTCTGGCCCGGCGCCCAGGTCGTGGCGACCTTGTCGACCGTCGTGGTGATCGTGCCGTCCTGGCCGTTGATCGTGAGCTTGCCGTCGCGCGTGGCGGTCACGGTGCCTTCCATCGTGGTGCCGCCCGCGAGGCGGATCACCAAGGGCTTTTCGATCTCCAGCTTCACCACCTCGGCCTGCTTTACCGTGATCGGCCCGGCATAGTCGGTCTCAAGCATGATCGAGCCACCGCTCACGGCTTTCACCGTGCCGACAAGGCGCGCACCGCTTTTGGTCTCGATCGTATCGGCGTGGGCTAAAGCGCCGAGCGCGAGAAATCCCGCCAAGACGCCGAAGATTTTGTGGTTACCGGGGGTTTCCATGGAGAAACCCCGGAGAAAATCCCGGCGCGTATCCCTGTCAACGCCCGCGCCGGCGCGAGCCCTGCCCGACGACACCCGAGACTACTCCGCGCGCACGCTGTAGCGCTCGGGTCGAAATCCACGCGCGCGGAGAGCGTCCGCCAACTGCGAGAGATTTATCTTCGCGCCCGGCTTCAGGCCCTGCTTCGCGAACCAGCCTTGGTTGACCTCCAACGCGAGCGTGTAGTCGGACCCCGCCGAACGCACCGGCGTCTCGTCGAAGGGATACATCGCCCGCACCTCGCCGAGCGCGCCATCGGGGGTGAAGAACCCGATGTCGAGCGGCGTCGGCGTGTTTCGCATCCAGAAACTCATCTGCTGCGGCATGGGGTAGACGAACACCATCCCGTCGTCCGGACCGAGGTCGCGACGATCCATGAGCCCACGCTGCTGTTCGTCTTGGTTGACCACGATCTGCACCCGCAAGGCCTTGTCGCCCACCGTAAGGGGGAAATACGCATCCACTCCTTTGGCCTCCGCTCCCGTCGCGATCTTCGCCTCCGGGCGAGGCGCGCCGCCCTCGCCACCTTTCGCGCAGCCGGCCAAGGCCAGCAGCGTCACCATCGCGCCGATCCGGGAAAATCGATAAAAGTCCATCCCTCGCTCCTAAGCGCCGCCTCGCGCGCGCACAACTCCTCTTCCATTTCGCCGCCGCATGCGTTTCTTCGGCGTCATGCCCGCCAAACCGGCCGCTCCCGCGCTCCTCTTCTACGCCGACACCTCGTCCAGCCGCGATCTGCTCTACCTCGGCCGTTTCGAGTGCCACGATCCCTTCATCGCGCTGCGCCACCGCGACCGCTCCATCGCCGTGCTCAACGCCCTCGAATTCGGACGCGGCCTCAAGGAGTCCGCCTTCGACGAGATTCTCCCTCTAGAACCGATCCAAGCCGAGGCGCGCAAAACCCGCCCGGACGTCCGCCCCGTTCCGGCGGACATCATC
>CBIHRE010000081.1:0-13168 GCA_966212385.1 uncultured Akkermansia sp.
GCTGCCAGGCGCCGCGGGCGCGCGTATAGCCGACGACCAGCGTCACCAGCGGCATCACCGACTTCACCGTCTCCACCTGGGTCAAGTTGAACTCCGTCGCCACCTGGCAGCGCATCTTCGACTTTGGTTCCGCCACGAACAACTACATGTTCCTGACGACGCAGTATACCCCCACCGCGCCAAACAACGCCAAACTCCGCTTCGGCATCCGCACCCCCTCCATCAACGAGCAAAGCGTCAGCGGCACGGGCATCGCCCTCACGACCGGCCCCTGGACTCATGTCGCGGTCGTCCGCTCCGGCACCACCGTTTCGATCTACGTCAACGGCTCCCTCGCCGGCTCCGGCACCATCGCCCTCAGCCCCGCCGACCTCGGCGTCACCACCCTGAACTACCTCGGCAAGTCCCAGTTCAACGACCCCTACCTCGATGGCTCCCTCGACGACTTCCGCCTCTACAGCCACGCGATGAGCGCCTCCGAGATCGCCGCCTTCGCGCATCCCGCCGCCGGCGCCCCGGTGCAACTCGCCGTCGTCCCCGGCGACACCCAGTCCACGCTCACCTGGCTCCCCAACGCCACCAGCACCTACACCGTCAAACGCTCCGCCGCCAGCGGCGGCCCCTACGCCACCGTCGCCGAGGGCGTGACGGCGCTCACCTACACCGACACCGGCCTCACCAACGGCGTCACCTATTATTACGTCGTCAGCGGCTCCAACGCAGACGGCTCCGGCCCCGACTCCGCCGAAGTCTCCGTCATCCCGAGCACGCTGGCCGTTCACCTCAAGTTCGACGAGAGCACGGGCACCCTCGCCGCCGATTCCAGCGGCCGCGCCTTCCACGCCACTCTAGTCAACGCCCCGAGCTTTGCCACCGGCAAGCTTGGCAACGCCCTCGGCTTAACCCCGACCCTCTCCCAGTATGCCAAGCTCCCCTCCGGCGTCGTGAGCGGCTTCACCGACTTCACCATCTCAACCTGGATCAAGGTGAACACCTTCGCCACTTGGCAGCGCATCTTCGACTTCGGCTCCGCCACGAACAACTACATGTTCCTGACGACCCAGTATAACGCCACCGCACCGAACAACGCCAAGCTCCGCTTCGCCATCCGCACCCCCACCGTCGGCGAGCAAAACGTGAGCGGCACCGTGGCCCTCGTCGCCGGCGCATGGACCCACGTCGCAGTCACACGCTCCGGCACCACCGTGCGACTTTACGTCAATGGCGCCCTCGTCGGTTCCGGCACCATCGCCCTCAATCCCTCCGACCTCGGAACGACCACCCTGAACTACCTCGGCAAGTCCCAGTTCAACGACCCCTATCTCGACGCCTCGCTCGACGACTTCCGCCTCTACAGCCAGGCCTTGAACGCCTCCGACATCGCCCTCTACGCCTCGCCGCTGGCGGCTCCGCAAAACCTCGTCGCCACGCCCGGCCCGCTCTCGCTCGACCTTGCCTGGAGCACCGTGCCGAACGCCACCCGCTACACCGTGAAGTATTCCACCACCAGCGGCGGCCCCTACACAACGCTCTCCTCCGGCCTCTCCGCCACCAGCCAGCTCCACTCCGGCATCAATTACGGCACGACCTACTACTACGTCGTCTCCGCCGGCAACTCCGTCTACGAGGGGCCCTTCTCCGCCGAGCTGGCCGCCACGCCCGACTCCGCCCCGCTCGGCGAAGCCGAGTCCGCCACGCCGGCCTTCGAGATAGTTCCCGCCTCCGAAGCCGGGCCCGCCACCGCCAAGCTGACCACCGCCACGTCCGTCGCCGGTCACGGCTACCAGCTCCAGACCACCACCGACCTCGCCTCCGGCTCCTGGCAGGCCGTCGGCGACCCCGTCTTCGGCGACGGCGCGGCGATTGTATTCGAAACTCCCTACGACCCCTCCGAGCCCCGCCGCTTCTACCGGATCCTTATCAGCCGCTGACCGGCGGTCGCGGCTTGCGCAATCGGCGCAGCAAATGAAAAGAAAAGCACGCTCCTCGGAGCGTGCTTTTCTTTTCGCCACCGGCGGGAACCCGACGCCAAGCCCGGTGTTTTCATGAAGCCTCCGACTTGCCTAAGACCCGGCGAAATCGAACGGCTTGGCCGCATTTTCCTTGGTGGAGCAGATGGGAATCAAACCCACGACCTCCTCATTGCGAACGAGGCGCTCTATCAACTGAGCTACTGCCCCAAGGTAAGGGCGCACGTTATGGAGCGCCGGCCCGCGCCGAGTAAACACCAATTTTCCCCGACGCGGGGAAATTGTGCGCCACTTCGCTCAGGCGCCCTCCGCAGGCGGCGGCATCTCGCTTCGCACGCAGGGCAGCAAGGCGGCGTCCTGCATGCCATGGATGATTTTTTTATCCGGCGGGCAAAAAGTCGCCAAAGCGCCGCTCAGCTCCGCCTTGTCGCCCACCACCAGATAATACGGGCAGAGGCGAAGTCGTCCCGACTCGGGAGCCGCCTCGCCACCCGCGACCGGGTAGAGCGCATGGTTCGCGCGACGAGGCTTTCGATAGGCTTGGAGCACGTGCAGATTCCGCGGCGCGTCGGCGATCGCGATCTCGACCGCCGATTGCCATTCCTCGCGCGAACAATCCGCCCCGTAGGCCACGCTGCGCGCGCCCCAGGCCGTCTCATGAAATCCGGAGATCTTCAGGATCAGCTCGCGCTCTTTCTTCGAGGCCTCGACCAAACCGCGCCAATCGTTGAGCGGGCGACCGCCGACGCTCGGACCGACCAGCGTCGCGCCGGGAGGCAGGGGCGCCGGATCGACGACCCACGAGGCGGGAATCAAGGCCTTGAGGCGCTCGCGGGATTTCGCGGGCAGCGCCTCCGCCCAGTAGTCCTGCAACAAGTGGTGGTGAAACAGCGCCAGTCCGAGCTTCTCCTCCTGGAACGGACGCATCGGCGGCGTGATCGCCACCTCGCCCGCCGCCCACGATTCGAAGAAGTAGTGCGCCGTCGGGATGCGCTCCAAATCGAAGAGCTCGAAGAAACGATAGATGATGTCGATCTTCTCGGGGTTGCCCTCGACATCGAAGCAGAGCGAGGTCCCCAGCGGGAAAATATCGTCCGGCGAGAGGCAGAACACGCGCTTGCCTTGAAGCTGAAGCTGCTCGGCCAGCCAATCCATCTCCGGACGGTAGGTCGCCGCCTCCTCGCTCACCACGAGCGCGATGAGCGGGTTGCGGATATCGGAGCGAAGCGCGGCCACCGCCTCGTGGAAGCGACGGATCATCGCGTCGCCCGATCCGACGATGTCGCCAGTTTCCGAATACAAGCGGTTGAGAAACGCGGTCAGGCCGACGCCGCCGGGCACCGAATCCAGCTCGGTGAGCGCCCAGCCCTCGTCGGTGAGCAGCAGGTCGGGCCGCAGCACGGCGGGGATCGCGCCGCGATTCTTCGGGTCGCGCGCGTGGGCGACGAGCGCCTCCGGCTTTCCGCGGTCGAGATACTCGGCGACCCAGGGGGCTAGCAGCGGCTTGTTTCGGAGCAGGTTCTTGCCGCCGGCGCTGCGCAAGTAGAGCGCCTCAAGCGCGCGATGGTAGTCGAGGCAGGCCGCACCGATCTCGCGCAGCTCGTCGATCTGGGCCGACGTGAGCGGCCACGCGTCGGGCGCGATCCGCCAAGTCTTGTCCTCGAAAAGCGAGGTCTTCGCAAAGGCGTCCTTCAAGGCAGCATGGGCTAGCGACATGAGCCCATCACGAGAACACAGCCCCGTCGCCGCGCAAGCGCGCGCCCGCTTCTTGGGCCGCGCGGCGGTTTCCCTCAGGTCCCCGTCGCGCGCAGCATCCGCACGTAGAGCTGCTCGACCTTGGTCCGCGCCCAAGGCGTTTTGCGCAGGAAGACCAGGCTCGATTTGACGCTCGGATCGTGGGTGAAGCAGCGGATCTCCACGCGTCGTCCAAGCTCCTCCCAGCCGTAACGCTCCACGAGCGCGTTCACGATGTGCTCGAGCGTTTTTCCATGCAGCGGGTCGCGGGCGGATTGGTCCATGGCGAAAAGGAAACCAGATGGCGGCTACAACGCTCAGAGCCCGTTCATCAGGCCGTTCAGCGTGTTGACGTATTTGAGCACGAAGCCGAACACCATGTAGGCGACCATCGCGGCGACGGCGGCGAAGAGCAGTCCCGGATAGAGCATGGACGCGGCGGTCAGCCGGCCGTTCGCCTTCTCCTGATGCTCCGCGGCCAGGGTCAGGAGCGAATGTTCCAAGGCTCCCGCACGTTCGGCCGTCTGGTAGCGCGCCGCGAAATCGCCCGGAAAAGCGCGGATCCCGATGAGCTGCGCGCCCGGCGCCTGTCCCCTCTCGATGTGCGCGTGCACGGCTTCGGAGGCGCGACGCAGCCGCGGGGAACGCGAGATCACGCCGGCGTCCAGCCACGCTTTGCCGATCGGCGTGCCGGCCTCGAGAAGGTTGCCCAGCGCGAAGGCGAAGTCCGCGAGCGCCTGATGCCGTCGATAGCCGCCGATGGCCGGCAAGAAATCGAGCAAGGCGTGCGCGACCGGATTGCCCCGCCGGACCAGGGTCCAGAGCAAGGCCGCGCCGCCCCACACGGGAACGAGGATCGCAAGCAAGCCGCCGACGTAGCCCGAGGCGCTCCAGCATAGCCCCTTTTCGAAATCGATCATCCGGAGGAAGGGCAAAATCAGCGCCCCCAGATGGAACACGACGAGCGGGTAGGCAGACGCGATGACCACGCGGCGGCGGGTCGTGGCGATCTGCTCGTGACGGCCGGCCAAGTTGGCGAGGACCAGCGGCAGCCGCCCCGACTCCGCTCCGGCGATCAGAAAAGGACGATCATGCTTCGGCAGCCATGACCCCGCCGAGGCCATCAGTCCCGCCACGGAATCCCCCCCCTCCGCCATCGCCGCCAGCCTCGCGCAATCACCCGCCGGCGCCGGCGATCTCGCCCGCAGTGCCTCGGCGAGAGTCAAACCCGCGGACAGCTGCTGGGCCAGCTGATGATAGAACACGGAAAGCTTGGCGTGGGGAAGTGGCACGGGGAGTTCGACCAAAGCGGGACGCAAATCTCACGGCTTTGCCATACCGGAACTCGATTTGAGCGGCCCCTTTTTCCGAAACAACAGACACAAGCGTTTACCCATTGGCACGAAAGAGGCTGACTTGCGTCTGATATAACCTCTCGACTTCAGCATGCTTACATTCGGTCTCCGCACGCTTCTCCCTCTGGTTTTCATTTGTGCTTCCTTCGCGTCGGATGAGATCCCGCAGGCAGGGGACCGCGAACGTCTAGCCGAGGCGGTCCGGGCCCGAAAGATCGTGACCTTCGTTTACCAAGGTCAGCCGCGGACCGTGGAACCGCACGCCTGCGGCATAAGCGCGGCGACGGGCGAAGCGGTTCTCCATGGTTACCAGACGGCGGGCGGAAGCAGCTCCGGTTCCCTTCCCGGCTGGCGCACCTTCGCGGTCGCGAAGATGGCCGCCCTCGAGATCGGCGAGGCCGCTTTCGCCGCGCCGCGCGAGGGCTACGCGGCCGGGCGGCCGCATCTCGAGCCGGTGTGGGCGGAGCGGCGCCCCGCCCCGGCACCATAAGCGACACGGCGGCCGCTCGCGCTTCGGCATCTCGGGCGACGGCCGGCGGGCCGCCCGCTCCCTTCAGTCCTGCTGGTTGCGGGGATGAAAACGCGCGTGCTGCTCGATGAGACGCTTTTCCTCGACCGCCGTGTAGATCTGGGTCGTCGCGAGGTTCGCGTGGCCGAGCATTTCCTGGATCGCGCGCAGATCGGCGCCGCCGCCCAGCAGGTGCGAGGCGAAACTATGCCGCAGTTGGTGGGGTTTCACGCCGCGCGCGATGCCGGCCTTTTCCGCGTATTTCTGCACGATGAACCAAAGGGTTTTTCGCGAGAGCGCGCCGCCGCGTTCGCTGAGAAAAAGCGCGCTGCCGGTCTTCGGCTTCACGAAAGAGGGTCGCCCCGCCTCCAGATAGACGCGCAACGCGTCCACCGCCTTGCCGCCCACCGGCACGACGCGCTCCTTGGACCCTTTGCCGAAAACCCGCAGGTAGCCGTTGTCCAGGTCGAGTTGCTGCAAAGTCAGCGCCGCCAGTTCCGAAACGCGAAGTCCGGAGGCGTAGAACAACTCTAACAGCGCCCGGTCGCGCAGCGCGAAGGCGTCTCCGCCTTGCGGCGCGGAAAGCAGTTTCTCCACCTCCGCCGCGGAGAGCATGCCGGGCACGCGGCGCACCCGCTTGGGACCTTGCAGCAGCACGGTGAAATCGTCGCTCCGCACCTGCTCGCGCACCAGATGGCGGGCCAGGCCGCGCAAGGCCGAAAGCTTGCGCGCCAGGCTGGCCGTCGCCACGCCGTCTCCGCTGAGCGAATACAGCCAGTCCATCGCGTGCGAGGAGCTCACCTCGCTCCAGTCCTTCACCCCCTTCTGGGCGGCGAGCCAGGCCGCGCATTGCCGCAGATCGCTTTCGTAGCCCGCGAGCGTGTGATCAGAACGGCCGCGCTCCAACGTGAGCACGTTGCCGAAATCCTCGATCGTCGCGCGCATCGCGTCGGGAACCGCCGGAGCCGGCGAACCGGCCGAGCCCGGCGGATCGGATTCGGTCGCCGCCCTAGAGGGCACGACGGGCTTTTTCCGGGAAACCGGTTTGGAAACGGCGGCGGACTTCGCCATGCGGACACAAAAACGCCCCGTTCAACGGGGCGTCCAGAAACAATTCGACCGAGCCGAACGCGACTCAGTAGCGGCGGCGCGGGGCCGGGGCCGGGTTCGGATTCTGCTCGCGAACGCGGTAGGTGATGCGGGCCTTCTCAAGATCGTAGGGGCTCATCTCCATTTTCACGCGGTCGCCGGTGGAGATGCGGATGAAGTTCTTGCGCAACTTGCCCGAGATGTGGGCGAGCACCACGTGGCCGTTCGCCAACTGGACCTTGAACATCGTGCCCGGAAGCACCGTGAGGATCTTGCCCTCGACCTCGATCGATTTGCCGTCGGATTTATCTTCGGTAGCCATAATAAGCGGCTCAGCGGCCAAGGACAGAGTGTTGGGTCATGCGTGGGCGGGTCGTAAAGGGCACTTGTAAGCCCCATGCGCGCCCTCCTAGTCAAGGCTTTCCTCCCTCGCACACCGCATGGTCCAGCCCGCGCCCACGCCTCCGCCCTGCCCGTTCGAAAAACGCTTCCCCTCGCAACTCGTCCGCGACGACGCGTTTTTCATGTCGCTCGCCTACAACCAGGCGATCGACGCCTGGCGGCGCGACGAGGTGCCCATCGGATGCGTCATCGAGCGCGAGGGCGAGATCGTCGCCATGGCCCACAACACGGTCGAGGCCGCGCACGATCCCACCGCCCACGCCGAGATGCTCGCCATCACCCAGGCCGCCGCCGCCATCGGCGACTGGCGCCTCGAAAACTGCACGCTTTACGTCACCAAGGAGCCCTGCCCGATGTGCAGCGGCGCCACGCTCATGTCGCGGCTCAAACGCGTCTGCTACGCCGTCCCCGATCCGAAGATGGGCTGCCTCGGCGGCGCGACCAACCTCAACGATCTCGCGCGCGTGAACCACCGTCTCGAACTGACCGCGGGCGGCGTGCTCGAAGCCGAATGCCGCGATTTGCTGCAGGCGTTTTTCAAGCTGAAGCGAATCGCGAACGACCCGGCGAAGACGACCCCGCTTTCCCCGACCGGCGAGGATCCACCGTCGCCGGATTCATTCGCCCCGCGTTCGTGACGAACATTGTCGTCCAAGCCCCCTCGACGCTCCGCGCGGGCGGGGCGCGCGTCACGCTGCGCGTGCTCGGAGACGCCGACCCTTTCTTGCTCTTCAGCCACGAAAAAGAGGCGCTCGCCCAGCCCGGGAGCTGGCTGGCGCCCTTGCTCGGCGAGCCCGTCCGCGATGCCGCAACCGAAACACCGCCGCGCAGTTGACGCCGCCCCACACCCTACGCACGTTCCGCACTCGTTCCCCTTTTTCCCTCCTAAACACAGATCACGACCATGGCCGACGAACTGCCCAAACTCGCCTACGCTTACGACGCCCTCGTCCCGCACATCGATGCCAAGACGATGGAGATCCATCATACCAAGCATCACCAAGCCTACATCACCAACGTGAACAAGGCCCTCGCCGACGCCGGCGTCTCCGCCCCCGAGTGCGTGTGCGAGCTCATCTCCGATCTTTCCAAGCTCCCCGAGGCCATCCGCGGCGCGGTGCGCAACAACGGCGGCGGCCACGCCAACCACGCCTTCTTCTGGAAGATCATCGGCCCCGGCAAGGGCGGCGCTCCCAAGGGCAAACTCGCCGCGGCCATCGAGGCCGAGCTCGGCGGCTTCGCCAAGTTCAAGGAGGAGTTCACCAAGGCCGCCACCACCCGCTTCGGCTCCGGCTGGGCCTGGCTCTACGTCACCGCCGACAAGAAGCTCGCCGTGGGCTCCACCGCCAATCAGGACAGCCCCGTCATGGGCAAGGCCGTCGCCGGCATCGAGGGCAAGCCCGTCATCGGCCTCGATGTCTGGGAACACGCCTACTACCTCAACTACCAGAACCGCCGCCCCGACTACATCGCCGCGTTCTGGAACGTCGTCGACTGGGACGCCGCCGAGGAGAAATACCTCAAGGCCATCGCCTGATCGGCGAGGCGCTTCCCTATCCGCTATCCGGCGCTCGCACGCCGATTCCTCCAGCCCGCGCCCCCTCGGCGCGGGCTTTTTGCGTTCGCCCCTCGCATCGCCGTGCCGCCAGATTCCCCGCATGCGCTACTTTATCGGCAAAGACGGGAAACAGCTCGGCCCTTTCGGCGCCGCGCAAGTGCGCGAACAGCTCGACGCCGGCCTCCTCTCGCCGACCGATCTGATCTGGCGCGACGGCATGCCCGCCTGGGCTCCGGTCGCGACCGAGTTTCCCCCGGAAACTCCCCCGCCGCTTCCCTCTCCCGGCGCCACCGCGACCCCGCCTTTGGCCAACTCGGCCGCGGGCGCGTCCGCCACCACCTCCTCCGCGGTCGTGGATGACGAAGGGCCCATCCTCTCCAGCCGCGGCCGTCGCCTCGCCGCCGCTTCCATCGACCATCTGCTCGTCTACATCGCGCTGGCCCCGGCCTTGCTCCGCTTTTTCCCCGGCTTCGTGGAGCTCGTCCGGCAAACCGCCGAGACCGGCCGTGAGCCCGATCCAGCGGTGCTCGAGCGCCTGCTGGCCGACTCGATCGCCGGCGCCCCGCTCTTGTTGCTCCTGATCATCGGCGTCATGCAAACGACGCTCCTTTGCCTTCGCGGACAAACGCTCGGCAAACTCGTCTGCCGCATACGTATCGTGCGGCTCTCCGGCGAACGCGCGGGCTTCGTCCACGCCTTTGTCCTGCGCGCCTTGGTCGTGGGTTTGGTCACCGGCATTCCCGTTCTTGGGGTCGTGATCGGCGTGATCGATCCACTGCTGATCTTCCGCGAAGACCACCGCTGCCTGCACGACCTCATCGCCGGCACCGTCGTGGTCGACGACTGAGCGTTCGCCAACGGTCTCGCCCAGGGCCGAATTTTTGCGTTCGCTCCTCCCGCGGCTCCGACTACCAACTCGCGCCATGCTCTACTTCATCGGCAAGGATGGGAAGCAACTCGGCCCGTTCGAAGCAGGACAAGTGCGCGCCCAGCTCGATGCCGGGCTCATTTCGCCCACGGACTTGCTCTGGCGGGAAGGCATGCCCGACTGGGCCCCCGTCTCCTCCGAGTTCCCGCCCGCCCCGCCGCCCATACCCGCGGCCGTGGCGCCCGTCGGGACGCCGCCCCCGGCGGCGGGATTTCCCTCCGCGCCCCGCGCCCAAGGGGGCAACCCATTCGTGTTCAACCCCGCCCCGACGGCCTCCACCACGCCTGTTCTGGCGGATCGCGGCAAACGACTCCTCGCGCGCCTGATCGACAGTGGTCTCATGTTGTGCGCGATCATGCCGGGCGCGTTCTGGTTTTTCGCCGCCCTCGGGATGGAAACGCAGAGGTCTTCGATGAGAGGCCCCGCACATGTGGAGCAGGAGGCCGTCCCTCAAGCGCTGCTGGGGCTGGGCGGCGGCATCATGCTCACCACTCTCCTCGTCCTCGCCCTGTTCATCGTGCAGATGGTCCTGCTCAGCACGAAGGGTCAGACCGTCGGGAAAAAGATCCTCGGGATCCGCATCGTCCAGCTCAACGGCGCCGAAGCGGGCTTCGTGCATGCCGTGTTTCTGCGCGCCATGGTCATGGGCTTCATCAACGCCCTCGTCGGCGTGACCTCGCTGATCGACCCCCTCTGCATTTTCCGCGAGGACCGGCGCTGCCTCCACGACATGATCGCCGGCACCATCGTGATCGAAGCCTGACCCCGGCGCCCGACCCGTTTGCATTTCATCTCCCGCCCGCGCCATCGAAACAAAACGCAGGCATTTTTGCGTTCGCCCCGCATCCCCCAAGCATTTCCCAAATCGTCCCAGGCGATACTTCATTGCGAAAAACGGAGTCCAGCTCGGCCCCTTCGAAACCCGCGAGGTGCAAGAGCAACTCGCATCCGGCGCCGTCTCCCTCGAAGACCTCGTCTGGCGCGACGGCATGGCGGCGTGGGCGCCCTTGCGCACCGAGTTTTCCCCGACAACTCCTCCGCCCATCTCGCCGGTCGGGACTTCGGCGAACCCGTCGCCCGCGGCGGCCACGCACTCGCAGCCCACGTCCTTCGCCACCGCTTCGACCCCGGCGCCGGCCGCCCAGACCCCGTCGAAAACCGGCTTCGTGCTCGGTCTCGTCAACCTGATCACCTGGTTTATCCCGCTCGTGGGATTGCCTCTCTCGATCTGGGGCTTGGTCGCGTCGATAAAAGCCCTCCGACAAGGAGGCGGCGGCCTCGCGATCACCGGTCTGATCCTCAACAGCATCGCCCTGATTCTCACCTTGGTGAACGCGGCCGTCGGCGCCTACCTCGGGGCGACCGGCCGTCATCCTCTTTTTCGGTAACCGGGCCCCGCCCGCCGGACGCACGACCGCGACGGTCGCCAACGCGCGTCACACGGCTTTTTGCTTTCTGACCGGCGGCTCCGTCGTTCACGCTCCGCCTTTTTCGCACCATGCGTTTCTTCAAATATCACGCCCTCGGCAACGACTACATCGTCATGAACCCGGCCGATTTTCCCGGCTGGTCCGCGCCCACGGTCGAGCAGATCCGCGTCATCTGCCATCGCAACTTCGGCGTCGGCTCCGACGGCATTCTCTGGGGCCCGCTTCCCTCCACAAAGGCCCGCTTCGGCCTGCGCATTTTCAATCCCGACGGCTCCGAAGCCGAAAAATCCGGCAACGGCCTGCGCATCTTCTCCCGCTACCTCTGGGACGCCAAGCTCGCCACGAATCCCGTCTTCACCATCGAGACGCCCGGCGGCGTCGTGGAGTCCGAGATCAAGGACAACGGCGCCCTCATCACCGTCGAGATGGGCAACGTGAGCTTCGTCAGCACCAAGATCCCGCACGTCGGGCCCGAGCGCGAGGTCATCAACGAAAAGATCACCGTCCTCGACCGCACCTTCACCTACTGCTCCGCCACCATCGGCAACCCCCACTGCGTGCTGCCTCTCTCCGACCCGAGCGAGCTCTCCGCCGAGCTCGCGCACAAATACGGCCCGCACCTCGAGACCCACGCCAACTTCCCGCGCAAGACCAACGTCCAGTTCCTGCAGGTCCTCGACCGCGCCAACATCCGCATCGAGATCTGGGAACGCGGCGCCGGCTACACCCTCGCCTCCGGCAGCAGCTCCAGCGCCGCCGCCGCGGTCGCGCACAAGCTCGGCATCGTCGACGGCGACGTCACCGTCCACATGCCCGGCGGCAAGATCGGCATCAAGATCTCCGACGGCTTCGCCATCCGCATGACCGGCACCGTCAACCGCGTCGCGGACGGCGTCATGCACGCCGAGCTCTTCCAGGTGAAGGTCTGAGCTCCGCCACGCGAATCGCACGCTCGCAGGTGCACGCGGGCGTGCGATGCACCAAGGCGGCACCGCCACGCCCTTCTCTCTTGCGCGAGGTTCGCGTGACCGGCCTAGTGCCGACGCAATGCAAGCGCACCCGAAGTCGTCCACGGTCAATTGGCTGCGCTTATTCGTCGCCTTGTGCCTCGTTTGCGTCGGCGCCCGGGTAGGCCATGCGCAGGCCGCCTCCGCCGAGCCTTACGCTCCATCGACTTCGGAGCTCGTCCACCTTTACGCGTTCGACCTGCTCGCGGGGAAACCACAGCGCGGCGACGAGTTCGGTCGCGAGGTAACCCATAGCCTCTTCGACGAACCAAGCGATCTGGCGTGGGACTCCAGCGATTGTCTCTTTTTCCTGAACCACGGCAGCGGTTCGGCGATCGACTACTTCTCGGACTATTACGTTGCGGAAAACACGCCTTACCGGGGCGAAGCCAACTTGAGCCGCCCCCGGGGCCTGTCCGTTTCGCCCGCCGGAAATATTTACATCGCGGACACCGGCCACCACGTCATCCGACGCTTCGGCCACCGCTTTTCATCCGAGCTTCCGGACGAAATCGGCCGTTTCAACGAACCTGGATTTGTCGACGGAACGGCCTCGCAGGCGCGCTTCCGATCCCCCGGGCCGATGGAGTTCACCCACTACGGTGTTCTTTACGTCCTGGACCGCGGGAACTCGGCGCTGCGGAGCATCACCTCCACGGGCATCGTCTCCACCGTCCTGGTCCATCCATCGCTCGGCGAGGCGCGCGGACTTTCCGCGCACGGCGGGCTCTACGTCAGCCTGCCTGATCGCGTCGTCGAGGTTGTTGGACGCTCGCTCAACCCGATCGCCACCGGTCTGGAATCGCCGTCAGGCATGGCGTATCAACCCGCCTCCGGTTCCACCGCGGCCCGCCTGCTCGTCGCGGAAACCGGCCGGAACCGGATCCTTCGCGTCAGGCTCGGCGTCTCCCCGGGCGCCGCCGAGGTTTTCGCCGGCACCGGTCAACCAGGGCTGCTTGACGGCCCGCTCGAGCAAGCACGTTTCCGCGCGCCGACCGATGTCGCCGTTTCCCCCGACGGGCGGCAGATCCACATCGCGGACACCGGCAACCACTTGATCCGGTATGTCGCCTACGCGGGCGGCCAAGTCGTCAAGTCCCCCGCCGTCGACTTCGGTTACCCCGGCCACCGCGACGCCGCCGGTCTCGCCGCCCGCTTCGATCATCCCGAAGCCCTCCTGCCCATCG
>CBIHRE010000082.1:0-13099 GCA_966212385.1 uncultured Akkermansia sp.
ACGCGCAGGCGTCCGGCGATGTCGATGCCGTCGACGCGCAACTCGGGGAGCTTCGCGGCGTCGAGCACGCCGTTGAAGGGCTTGGACGGCTCGGACGGCGTCTCCTCGCCTTTTTTCTGGGCCGCCTGCATCGCGACCGGATCGATATCGACCACGATGTCATGGGCGACGAGCGAGCGAAGCTCCACCTTGCCGCCGGCAAGGTCCATGAGCGGAGCATCCGCGCGGAAATCGGGCACCGACAGCTTGAGGCCGGGCTGCTCGATGCGCAGTCCGCGCAAGGAGGCGCCGCCGAGGCCGACGGAAACCTTCTCCACGTCGCCCCCCTGGCCGAAGAGCGCTTTGCGCGCGGCGAAAGTCTGCACCGCGGAGGTGAAGGCGAGCGCGACCAGCACCGCCACGAGGGCGATGGGGGCGACCACCAAAAACAGGATGAGTTTGCTGCGACGAGACAGGGCCATGGCGAGAAAGTGGGTAGACGCGCATTTCGCGCGGAAGTTGCCTCCGCGTCAAATGGCCCGCGTCCCGCGGGACGCGAGCCCCTTCCCGCCGCCGGCGCGCTATTTGGCCGCGCGCGCGTAGTCGGCGATGATCCCGTCGAAACTGCCGTTGGAGAAGAAAACCACCACCCGCGCCTTGTTCGCCGGCCCGGAGGCGGCTCCGAGCGTCGCCGATTTCAGTTTCGCCAAAACCTCCGGATTCGTCGGCGCGGTCCCGGCATGCACGCCCTGCGTCTCAAGGTGTTGCACCACGGCCTCGGCGTCGAAGCGGTCGGATTCCCTGAGTTTGTCCGCACGATTCACGGCGCCGATGAACACCTCGTCGGCGAGCGCGAGCGCGCGCATGAAACCGCCTTGCAGGGTCTTTGTCCGCGCGGTGTTGCTGCGTGGCTCGAACACGGCGGTGACCAGCGCGCCCGGATGGCGGTTGCGCAGGCTCGTCAAAGTTTCCGCGAGGGCCGTCGGATGATGCCCGAAATCCTCGATGACGGTGAGCCCGGCGCGCGCGACAAGCGTCTCCTGGCGGCGCTTCACGCCGCGGAAACGCGCCAGCGGGGCCAGCGAAAGCTTTTCGCGCCCGCCGAGCGCCAGCGCGGCCGCGATCGCAGCCATGGCGGCGTTGCGAACATTGAAAATACCCGGCAGGGACCACATCACGTCCGCCCAAGGCTGGCCGCTCCAGACGAGCGAAAACTTCACGCCGGAGGGCCCCTCGGCAAAGTTCGTGATGCGGACATCGTTGCCCTCGCCGAGGCCGACACGCGTCACGCGCGTCCACGGCAGCGGTCCGAGGGCGCGGAGGTTGTCGTCGTCGCCGTTCAGCACGATGTGCCCGTTGCGCGGCACGATGCGCGTGAGATGCGAAAAGGTGCGCTGCACATCGGCGAGATCGCGGAAAATGTCGGCGTGGTCGAACTCGAGGTTGTTCAACACCGCGACATGCGGCGCGTAGTGGATGAACTTGGAGCGTTTGTCGAAAAAGGCGCTGTCGTATTCGTCGCCCTCGATCACGAAAGGATCGCCGGCCGCGCCGAGGCGGTTGCCGGTCGGCGGGTCGAGCGGCACGCCACCGATGAGAAAGCCCGGATCGCGACCGTTTTCACGCAGGAGAAACGCCGTGAGCGCGGTCGTGGTCGTCTTCCCGTGCGTGCCGCAGACGACGATGTTCTTGCGCGTCGAGAGGATCGTTTCGTTGAGCAACGCGGGCAGCGAGGTGAAGCGCAGGGCGCGGGTATCGAGCAGCCACTCCACCTCGGGATTGCCGCGAGACATGGCGTTGCCGATCACGACGAGATCGGGCGCGAGTTTCTCCAGCCGGGCCGCGTCGTAGCCCTCATGCAGCGCGATGCCGGACTCGGCGAGCACGGTGCTCATCGGCGGATAGACGCCCGTGTCGGCGCCGAGCACCTCGTGCCCCGCCGCGCGCGCCAGAAGCGCCGCGTTGCCCATCGCCGTTCCGCAAATTCCCATGAAGTAAATCTTCATCTTCGTTAGTCCGAAACTCCGTAGCGCATCTCGTTTGGGTAGGTTAGCACCCCAAATCAACGGACTTTGGCTCCATTGGGGCAAACGTAAGGGGGATAAAATGCCGCTGGGTTCATCGCGCGACATAGTCGTCTCGTTGAACGCGTGGCAATCACCGGGTGGCTGCATTAATGCGCGTGCCCGTATCTCGTTACACTAGACGGCGCCCTCCATGGCATAGGTTATAAATATTTAAATTTAAGCATCTTATATCATCCCAACGATTACGTCTTGTAATCCACATTATTTTGGTATGGTTTGGGAATCTCCTGATTCCGACCACACGCTTGGAGGAACATCGTTCTCTTTGCTCGGATCACCCCGAGACGGCCGAAAGAAGCGACAACGCTCATCCGCCGAAACATCAGGTTCTCTCGATTCATCCGAGCCTCCTTGTGGAGCGCGACCACGCGACCACCCGGAAGTAAAACCGCCCCCATCTTGGGCTCGGTGCGGTCCACCGCACCAGCAGCCGCTCACTTCAAAGCCCCTTCGCCGCGCCGCGCGGGGCTGGCGCCGCCTCTGAGGGCGGCCTCATCCAACCCTCACCAACCATCCTTTTCGCACGCCTCCATGCGAGGCGCGCCCACCAGCATCATGTCCAAAAAACACGCTCTTCGCGATCGGTCCGCCGCCCTGCAACACTCCATCCGTCAGCCGCGCCTGACACTTTTGTCCGCGCTGCTCGCCCTTCCGGGCGCGACGTTCGCGCAAGCAGGCGCCGGCGACGCATCCGTCCCCGCCGGCAACACCAAACGAGACGAAGTCATCCTCCTCGATAAAGTGGAGGTCAGCGAGAAGGCCCAGGATCAACTGGCTCCCATCACCTCGGCCAACGCCGCGGCCCAGCTTGAGAAAGTCGCGGGAGGCGCCACCTATATCGATCAATCCAGCGTCGCGTTGGGTCGCGTGGCCACCTCGGCCGATGTGCTCGCCTTCACCCCCGGCGTCTTTGCCGCGCCGCCCGCCGGGAACGGTGACGGCATCAAGATCTCCGCTCGCGGCTCCGGCATCGCCCGTTCCGCCGGCAACTTCTTCCGAAACGGGGTGCTCTTCACCTTCGACGGACTCCCCGTCACCGGCCCCGGCGGCACGCCTTACGAGCTGTTCGAAACCTACGGCCTGCGCGACACCCAGGTGATCCTCGGTGGCAACGCCTTCGACGACGGCGCCCTCCAACTCGGCGGCCATATCAACTACATCACCAAGACCGGCTATGACGCCAAAGCCTTCGAGGGACGCCTCGATCTCGGCAGCTTCGGATATCGCAAATATCAGCTCTCCTCCGGACAGGTCGTCGGCAAAGCCGACTACTTTATCAGCGCCACCTCCGCCCAGTGGGATGGCTATCAAGACTGGGCGCGCGGCAGCTCCGAAGGCGTAGCCGGCAACGTCGGCTACCGCTTCTCCGACACGATCAGCACGCGCGTCTTCCTCCGCTACCGGACCACGGAAAACCAAAACCCGGGCAATATCTCGTTGCAGGAGCTCGACACCGACTCCTCGAAGGCCAGCCCGGTCAACCGGCTGCAACGCGCGAATCGCATCCAGCCCGGCTCCACCTGGCTCGGTGACCAGACCACCTTCGTCCTCACTCCGGACTCGAAACTCGAGATCGGTCTCGTTCACCACAACGCCCCCATCGACATCCAGCCGAATCCTTCCCCCGGCAGCGTCGGCGGCACCCACGACAATCCCGTGCTCAACACGGCCGGAAACGGCGCCGACCGCAGCCTGTGGAACTTCCGCGATGCGTATGGAGAGATCAAATACACCCGGAACGACGACATCGCGGGCCACGACAGCGAGACCACCGTCGCTCTCGGCCTGTCCTACGAATACGACGCCGACGTAAACGTCTACGCCAACAACCCGAATCGCACCACCGGCGTCCGCCGTTTCGGCAACCTGCTCAAGACCGCCAACTACAACGACTCCTACGACGGCGTCTTCCGGGTCGGCAATAAGTTCAACATCACCGAAAAGCTCCGGCTCGACAGCGGCCTCGCCGTCGCCGCCATTCGCCGCGCCGGCGAAGTCACCTATTACAATCCCGCTCTGCCCGCGGTCGTCCAGCCGCCCGGCAGCACCGGACGCTCCATCGACCTCGAGGACACCTATCTCGCCCCGCGCATCGGCGCGCTCTACACGGTTTCCCCCTCTCTCAGCTTCTTCGCCAACGTCACCCGTTCGGTCGAGGCGCCCAACAGTTGGCAACTCAGCGGCGGTTCCAGCGCCACGGTGGACTATCATCTGCCTATCGATACCCAAAAGGCCATCGCCTACGAAATCGGCACGCGTTTCAACCGTGGCCCCTTCGTCGGCAGCCTGACCGTCTATCACAGCGACGTCACCGACGAGCTTCTCACCGTCCCGCTAGATGCCAACAATCCTTCGTTGGGCACCACCACCTTCAACGGGCCCGACACCTACAAACAAGGCATCGAAGGAGCCCTCAAAACCTACATCTGGAGCGACGACGCGGGCTTCTTCACGAAGGCCTCCGACAAATCGACCGCCATCTTCTTCGAGCAGGTCGTCACCGCCAATCGCTTCGGCTACAAAGACGAAAACGTCTTCGGAGGCCTTTCCGCCGCAGGCGATCCCAACGGCTTCAAATATAGCGGGGACGAGCTCCCCGGCATCCCGAGCGTAAGCTACCAAGGCCGCCTCACCGTCCAGCACAGCAGCGGCTTCTTCGTTCGCGGCTCCGTCTTCTACGCGTCCTCTTACTACGCCGATTTTGCCAACGTCCTTGAGGTGCCCGACTACACGATCTTCGATCTGGGTTTCGGATACAAGGCGCCCTCCGGGAACTGGGAGGCCTTTCTCGATATCCGAAACCTCACCGACGAGGCCTACGCCTCCAGCGCAGGACCGATCTACCAGCCCAACCTGGTCGGCGGCTTGGTCAACGACACCGCCACGCGCCAGACGCGCGCGATCCAGGCCGGCGACGGCCGCGGCGTCTACGGCGGCCTCACGCTGCGTTTCTAACACCCCGCCCGCTCGATAGGTCATCATGGCTTTCTAACGCCGCCCACACCGCAATTCATCATGGCTCCGCTCCGATCCATCCTCGTCGAAGACTCGGCCACGCCCATCCCACGGGCGGGCGCGAGCACGCGCGGCGCGTCCGTCCGCTCGTGGATAGCGAGCGGAGCCATTCTCATTTCCTCATTCCTGTTCGGATGCGCACGCTCGGAAGAACCGACGCACCTTTCATCCACCGGAGATCATCCCGTGTCCGGCGGCGTCCTCCGCGCGTCCATCGCCACCGACCCCGCCAACCTCGACCCCCACGCCGTCTCCTCCGCCCACATCCAGTGGTTCGGACGCCTCGTCTTCGACAACCTGGTCTACCTCGACGCCTCCGGAGCCCCCTCGCCCTGGCTCGCCAAATCCTGGGACATCTCGCCCGACGGCCTAGTCTATACCTTCCACTTGCGCGACGACGTCACCTTCAGCGACGGCGCCCGCTTCGACGCCGAGGCCGTGCTTGTAAACTTGGAGCACATGCGCGCCCCGGCGACCAAGTCGCCCCTCGCCGGTCGCTACATCGCCCCCTACGAGCGCGGCGAGGTCGTGGACGCCTTCACCTTCCGCGCGTATTTGCGCGAGCCATACGCGCCCTTCCTCGACGTCCTCGCCCAGTCCTGGCTCGCCATCCTCTCGCCCAAGGCCATCCGCGAAAATCCGGCCGGCCTCGCCGCCGCGCCCGTCGGCTCCGGCCCTTTCGTGCTCGAAAGCTACACTCGACAGCAAGGCCTGCGATTCACCCGCCGCGCCGATTACCGCTGGGCACCTGCGCAGCTGCGCCACGAAGGCCCCGCCTATCTCGACCGCATCGAAATCGACATCATCCCTGAAGCGCTTGTGCGCTCGGGCGCTCTTTCCTCAGGACAACAAGACCTCGTCTTCGATTTTCCCCCGCAAAGCGCCGCTGCCCTTCGCGCCGATCCCTCATTCACCGTCTCCAGCCGCGTTCGAAAAGGCATCCCGAATCGCATCCTCACCTTCAACGTCGAGCGCGCCCCCTTCGACGATATCCGCGTCCGCCGCGCCCTCGCCCTCTCCGCCGACCGCGAAGGCATCGCCCGCGTCGCGGGATTTGGTGAATTCCAAATCAAGACCGACTACCTCGCCGCTCCGACGCGTCACTACGATCCCACCTTCAAAAACGTCCTCGCTTACGACCGCGCCGCCGCCGAGCGCCTGCTCGAGGCAGCAGGCTGGACCGGTCGCGCCGCCGACGGCATCCGGACCCACGTCGCCGACGGCCGCCGGCTCGCCGCCGATTTTCTCACCACCGAGACATGGACCCCGCCGGCCGCCATCGTCGCGCTCCAGTCTGATCTCCGCGCGGTCGGCTTCGACCTGAAGATCGTCCAGCTCCCGGCCGCGCAACTCACCGAACGTCGCCTCTCCGGCGATTTTCAATCCATCGCCGGCGGCGTCTGGCACACCAACACGCCCGACGCGCTCGCGATCCTCCATCATTCGGACGAGATCCCTGACCCGCCGCGCCGCTTCGGGCAAAACTCCGGCCGCCTTCGCGACGGCACCCTCGACGACCTGCTCGCTCGTGCCCGTCGCAGTCTCGACGATTCCGAACGAGGCCGCCTCTACTCCTCCGCGCAGGCCCGCCTAGTCGAACTCGTTCCCGCCATTCCCGTTTACGAGAACCACACCTTGGTCGCCTACAATCGCCGCCTGCGCGGCCTCGTTTACGACTCGTCGCATGACACGCCGGTCCTGACCGACGCTTGGCTGGAGGCTCCGTCGCGATGAACGCTTTCTCGCAGAGCCTCACCCGCGGCATGCTCGCCTTGCTCGGCCTCGCGCTGACCGCTTGCGCTCCGCAGCCGCGCGGCGCCACCGACAACGCCACCGGCTCCACGGTCGATTCCGCTCGCGCCACTTCGGTCTACACGGAGAGCGCTCCCCTCTCCTACCCGGTCGCGGATTACCAAGCCCCGGCCGAGCCTGCCGCCCGAGCAGGTGGCACCCTTCGAGTCTCCACCGCCCAGGACCCCGCCACGCTCGATTTCCAGCTCATCACCCACACTAACGCCAAGTGGATCGCTCGCCTGATCTACGACAACCTCGTCTATCTCGACGAACGAGGGGAACACCTCCCTTGGCTCGCCACGTCCTGGACGGTCTCGCCCGACGGCCTCACCTACGTTTTTAAGCTGCGCGAGGGCGTCACCTTCTCCGATGGCACACCTTTCGACGCCGAGGCGGTGCGCGCCAACTTCGCCCGTATGCGCGATCCGGCGACCCGCACCGGCATGACCACCGCCTACCTCGCGCCCTACCACGACGGCGTCGTCTTGGACGCGCATACCTTCCAGGCCAACCTCTCCGAACCCTACACCGCCTTCCTCGACGTCCTTGCCCAGTCCTGGCTCGGCTTGGTGTCGCCCAAGGCCCTGCGCGAAGATCCGAAATCCCTCGCCGAACGTCCCGTTGGCACCGGACCCTTTCTCGTTGAAAGCTATAAAAGGCAGGAACACCTGCGGCTCGTGCGACGCCCCGACTACGCATGGGCGCCCGACTTTGTCCGCTATTCCGGTCCCGCCCGCCTCGACCGCATCCACATCGATTTCGTGGCCGAGCCGCTGGTCCGCTACAGCGCGCTCGCTTCGGGCCAACACGATCTGACCATCGACCTGCCGCCGCAAAACGCCGCCGCCCTGCGCGCCGATCCCGACTTTGCCGTGCACAGCCGCGTGAACCTCGGCAACCCCTTCCGGAGCCCGATTTTCAACGTCACGGCCGCCCCTTTCGACGACGTCCGGGTGCGTCGCGCCTTCGCCCTCGCCATCGACCGAGAGGGAGTCGCGCGCGTGGTCGGTTTTGGAGAATATCGACTCACCACGGGCTTCCTCTCCGCGACCACACGCTATTACGACCCGGCCATTCAGGGCGCGCTGCGTAACGATGCCGTCGAAGCCGCCCGTCTCTTCGACGAGGCCGGTTGGACCGGGCGCTCGTCCGACGGCATCCGCACCCATACCGCCGACGGTCGCCGCCTTGCTGCCGACATCCTGGTGGCCGAATCGCTTTCTCCGAGCGCGGCCGTCGTCGCCATTCAGTCCGATCTTCGCGCCGTCGGCTTCGATCTGCGCATCGTGCAACTCCCGCAAACCCAGCTTACCGCCCGGCGAAACTCGGGCGACTACCAGCTCATCGCCGGCGGTATCTGGCACACCAATACACCCGACGGCCTCTACATCGCCTACCACGGCCGCCAGCTCGACGCCGGCTTCACCGGCCAGAACTACTCCCGCCTCCGCGACCCCGAGCTCGATGGTCTGCTCTCCGCCGCGCGCCACGCCACCGACCTCACAACGCTGCCCGGACTCTATTCTCGCGCCCAGCATCGCCTCGTCGAGCTGGTCCCGGCCGTTCCGCTTTTCGAGAACCACACGCTTCTCGCCCACCATCGCCGGGTTCGCTGCGTTTTCTTCGACACTTCGCACAACACGCCGTGGTTCCTCGCCGCCTGGCTCGATACCGACCGCCGATGAAAACGTCCGCCCTCTTCCGCCGCGTCCTCTGGCGCGTCCTCGCCGGCGTCGGCGTCCTTTGGGGAGCCGCCACCCTCACCTTCGCGATGCTGCACCTCACCGCAGGCGACACCGCGCTCGCCATCCTTGGCGGCCCCGAGGCCCTGCCCACGCCCGAGGTGCTCGCCCGGGTCCGCGCCGAATACGGCCTCGATCAGCCGCTCCACACTCAATACCTCGACTACCTCGGCCGGCTCGCCCGCTTCGACCTCGGCGAGTCCTATCGCCTGCGCATTCCAGTCACCCGCGCCATCGGTCAGCAACTCGCCGCCACCGCCCGGCTCGCGTTCGTCGCGGGCGTCATCGCGATCCTTTTTGCCGTGATCCTCGCCACGCTGACCGCGCGACGCCGGCCCTGGATACGATCGCTGTCCTCGGGCGCGGAGCTCGTCGTGTCCTCGATCCCCGGCTTCGTCCTCGGGCTGCTCCTGCTCTTCGTTTTTTCCTTCGAGCTGCGCTGGCTACCCGCCGCCGGTTACCGCGACTGGCGCTCCCTCGTCCTCCCCGCTCTCACGCTGGCCGTCCCGATCTCGGCCGTGTTGACCCAGGTCCTCCGTCAGGAGCTGGAGGATATTCTGGAGCAACCCTTCATCGTCACCGCCCGCGCCCGCGGCCTCTCCGAAGCCGGCGTGCGCCTCGGCCACGCCATGCGCCACGCGCTCATCCCGCTCGTCACGCTCTCCGGCTTCATTTTCGCGAGCCTGCTCGGCGGAGCGGTCATCGCCGAGACCTTGTTTTCCCAGCAGGGCGTCGGCCGCCTCATGGTCGAGGCCACGACCAACAAGGACGTGCCCATCGTCCTCGGCGTCACCCTTCTCTCCGCCGCCATCTACGTCGGCGTGAACCTCCTCGTCGATCTCGCCAACGCCCTGATCGACCCGCGCCAAAAGGCGCTCTGAACGCACGCATTTCTCTCTTTTCAACATGAGCCAAGCCCTCCTCGAAACCGCCCCGGCGCCCTCCGCCGCTCCGGACCTGCCCTCCACGCCCGCCACACCGTCCGCCGCCACGACAAAGCCCGCCGTTCCGGCCAAGTCCGTCCCGCTGCGCGAGGTCAACCCCGACGCCGTCATCTCCGCCGCCAACGCTCCTGACTACGAGACGCTCGCCGCGCGCTTCCGTCCCATCTTTGCCCGCATCGCCACCGGCGCCGTCGAGCGCGAGCAAAGCCGCTCGCTCGCCTTCGCCGAGGTCGCGGAGCTGCGCGCCGCCGGCTTCCACACCCTGCGCATCCCGCGCGCCTACGGCGGCCTCGGCGCCACCCTGCCCCAGCTCTTCACCCTCCTGCTCGAGCTCGCCGAGGCCGACTCCAACCTCTCCCACCTCTTCCGCGGCCACTTCGCCTTCCTCGAAGGCCGGCTCAACCTCGCCGACAAGCCCGCGCAGGAGGTCTGGTTCCGCCGCGTCGTCGGCGGCGCCATCCTCGGCTACGCCATGGCCGAGCGCACCGCCCACACCGGCGGCGACTGCAAACTCGTGAAGGAGGGCGACGCCTGGTTCATCGACGGCACCAAATACTACAGCACCGGCACCATCTACGCCGACTGGATCATCGCCGCGGTCAAGGACGGCGAGGAACGCGTCTCCGTCGCCGTCCCCGTGAACGCGCCCGGAGTCACCCGCCTCGACGATTGGGACGGCTTCGGCCAGCGCCTCACCGGCTCCGGCACGACCAAGTTCGACCGCGTGCCCGTGCCCCCGGAAAACATCATCCGCCGTTTCTCCGCCTCGGAGCTGTTCACGCACTCCTACCAAAAATCTTTCCTCCAGCTCATCCTCCTCACCAGCGCGGCCGGCGGCGGACGCGCCGCGCTCCGCGAGGCTGTCGCCTTCGTCAAGCCCCGCACCCGCGCCTTCGGCATCCCGGGCCTCTCCAGCCCGAAGGACGATCCGCTCGTGCAACGCGTCCTCGGCCGCGTCTCCAGCCTGGTTTACGCCGCGCAGACTCTCGTCGAGGCGACCGCCCGCGACCTCGAACAACTTTATCAAAAAGCCGTCGAGGGCGTCGCCACCGAAGACGATTACGGCGCGGTCGAGATCCGCACCTACCAGGCGCAGCAGATCGTGTTTCCCCAGTTGCTCGACGCCGTCACCTACGTCTTCGAGGTCGGCGGCGCGTCCGCCACCAGCGAGAGCCGCCGCTTCGATCGCCACTGGCGCAACATCCGCACCGCCGCCTCGCACAATCCCCTCATCCACCGCGAGGCCGCCATCGGTGCCTGGCTGCTCAACGGCACCGTGCCCGACGCCGCTTGGCGCAAGGAGTTCGAGAAACGCGGTCAAGCCGCGCCCGTTTCCCCCGACGGCGAGAGCCCCGTCGCGCCCTCCGTCGCCGCCTAGCCTCTCACAACCCTTCTCATCCTTCCCGAACCACCACCACCATGAGCAACTCCACCCGCCGCGCCGGCCACATGAGCATCGGCATGAACATCCTCGGACTCGGCGGCCACTCCGCCGCGTGGCGCGTCGGCGAGGCGCCGTGGAGCGCCCTCCAGGATGTCGCCTACTTCCAGAACATCGCCCGCATCTCCGAGCGCGGCACGCTAGACGCCATCTTCCTCGCCGACGGCCCCGCGCTCCAGGCGGACGTGTCCCGCCAGCCCGCCGGCCGCCTCGAGCCGATGGTGCTTCTCACCGCCGTCGCCCTCGCCACCGAGCGCATCGGCGTCATCTCCACCGCCTCCACGACCTACAACTCGCCCTACAACCTCGCGCGCCGCATCGCCTCGATGGATTTCATCTCCAACGGCCGCGCCGCGTGGAACGCAGTCACGAATGCCGGCGACGCCGCCGCGCAAAACTTCGGCCTCGGCGAGGCCCCGCTCCACATCGACCGCTACGAGCGCGCCACCGAGTTCGTCGAGGTCGTGCACAAGCTCTGGGACTCCTGGGAGGACGACGCCATCATCGGCGATCACGTCTCCGGGCGCTTCGCCCACCCGGAAAAAGTCCACGCAATAAATCACATTGGAAAACACTTCCAGGTGCGTGGCCCGCTCAATGTTCCGCGCTCCCCGCAGGGCCGCCCCGTCGTCTTCCAGGCCGGCGGCTCCGAAGGCGGCAAGGCCCTCGGCTCCCGCCACGCCGACGCCATCTTCTGCACCCAGACCACGCTGGAGGACGGCCTCGCGTTCTACCGCGAAATGAAATCCCGCGCCGCCGCCTGGGGCCGCAATCCCGAGCACCTCAAGATCATGCCCGGGCTCTCCACCACCATCGGCTCGACCGATGAGGAGGCCGAGCGTCGCGCCGACCTGCTCGACGAATACGCCGGCCCCGAAGGCGCGCTCGCCCAGGTGGCGGGTCGCATCGGCATCCCGGTCAAGGAACTCGATCTCGATGGCCCGCTTCCCTGGCACCGCCTTGGCGACCTCACCCCGCCCGAGAAAGGTTCCCATGGCTTCTTCGAGGCCCAGATAAAACTCGCGAAACGCGAAAACCTCACCGTCCGCCAGCTCTCCCGCCGCATCCGCACCGGCCATCGCCTCACCATCGGCGGCCCGGAAAAAATCGCCGACACGCTGGAGGAGTGGTTCCTTGCCGGCGCCGCCGACGGCTTCAACCTCATGCCCGACTACTTTCCGTCGGGCGCCGAGGACTTTGTAAACCACGTCGTCCCGATCCTCCGGAAGCGCGGCGTATTCAGGCACGAATACACCGGCGCCACCCTCCGCGAACACCTCGGCCTCCCCCGCCCCGCCAGCCAGTTCGCCACCCAGCGCTCCGCCGCCGCCTAACCGTCTGCCAACTTTCAGGTCTCCGCCCTTCATCCCTCCTCTGCCATGTCTATCCTCCTCATCTCCGGTTCCCCTTCCGCCACCTCGCGCTCCGGCGCCGTCCTCGCCTACGCCCGCAGCCGCTACGCCGCCGCCGGTCTCGACGCCGCGCTCGTCTCCATCCGCGACTTTCCCGCCGAGGACCTCGTCCTAGCCCGCTACGACAGCCCCGCCTTCGCCGGCTTCGCCAAGCAGGTCGCCGCCGCCGCGGCCATCGTCGTCGCCACTCCGGTTTACAAGGCTGCCTACGCCGGCGGCCTCAAGGCCCTGCTCGACATCCTCCCGCAGACCGCCTTCCGCGGAAAAACCGTGCTCGGCATCGCCACCGGCGGCAGCCCCGCGCACCAGCTCGTCCTCGATTTTTCGCTCAAGCCGCTCTTCTCCGCCCTCGGCGCGAGCGACCTGCACCAAGGCGTCTACCTCGTGGACAAACAGCTGACCGTCTCCGCCGACGGCACCCAACTCGCCTTCTCCGACCCCGAACTCTCCGCGCGGCTCGACTCCGCGCTCGACGCGCTCGCCGCCTCCGCCCGCGCGCGGCTGCCGGTCGCCATCTGAAAACCTCCCGCGCCACCCGTCATGTCGCACGCACGCATAGAAACCGCCATCCAGGCCATCGCACGCGGCCGGCCCGTCGTGGTCGCCGACGCCGCCGACCGCGAAAACGAGGGCGACCTCATCCTCGCGGCCGAAAAAATCACTCCGGAACTCGCGGCGTTCTTCG
>CBIHRE010000083.1:0-13037 GCA_966212385.1 uncultured Akkermansia sp.
GCAGGGAAAAACGGAGATCTGGAGCTACACCACCTACGACGGGCTCGACGGGACGCCGCTTTATCGCGGCTACTACCATTCCTATTCGGGCGGGTATCCATTTTTTTACGACGAATTTTACCACCGCTCGGCCCGCCCGCGGGAGTATTTCAAGGTGACTTTTTCGGGCGGCAAGGTGTCGGAGGTGCAGCAGGACTCGCGTTGATCCCGCGCGCGGGGAGGGAAGGGCTTGCGTGAGACGGGAGCGCACGCAGTCTGCCGCGCATGTTGCGTGAATGGTTGTCGGGCCATTGGGACTATCTCGTCTTCGCGTTTGGCGCGGCGGGACTTTTCGCCGGACTGGCCTGGGGGCTGAGGCGCTGGCGTCTGCACCCGGCCGCCTTGCCGCGTGTTTTCTGGCTCGGGCTTGTCGCCTTGGTGCTCGCCGGCTTTTTTTTCGTCGAGGAGGCGGGGCGGCGACCGCAGCGGCGGGTGATTTCGCTGCTGGAAAGCATCGCGCCCACCTATGCGGCCGAGCTCGAGAAAATGGGCCATGCGCTGCTGCGGGTGGAAGACGCCAAGGAGGACTCACGCTACCTCGCGATGATCGAGCTGTTGAAGCGCTGGGTGACGCTGAACCCGCTCGTGAGCGACATCTACACCTACCGCCGCACCGCCGACGGCAAGATCATGCTCATGGTGGATGCGGAGACCGACTACGACAAAGACGGCAAATTCGATGGCGAACGCGAGGGCCGCACGGAGCCGGGCGAGATTTATCCCCAGGCCGGCGAGGAAATCCGGCGCGCGTTTGAGACGGGCGAGATCACGGCGCTGACTCATCCGGTGACGGACCGCTGGGGCACCTGGGTGAGCGTGCATGTGCCGATGCGCGACGCGCTCGGGCGGGTCGAGGCCGTGCTGGGCGTCGACTATTCGGCCGACCTCTGGAACGCCGAGCTCTTCGAGCGCCGGAGGGTCGCCTTGCTCTACCTCGGCGTGATGGTGGTGATCCTCGCCGGCAGCGGCGCGGTGGTCGCGGTCAACCGCGCCGAGCTCGACGCCCGCTCCGCCGCGGAGGCGCGCTTGCGCACGAGTGACGCCCGCTTGCGGGCGATGTTGGATCACCTGCCTTTTGCGCTGTGGTTGATCGACGCCGACGGTCTTTGCCGCGCGCACAACGCCCGGGCGGCCGTCACGCGCGGCGCGCACGAGGGACGCCCGATCGAGGATTTTGCGTTCCAGGAAACCGAGCGGCTCGAGCTCGACGAGGATTGCCGTCGCGCCCGCGCCGGGTCCGTCGTGACCCGCGAGGTGGAGGGCCGGCGCGAAGGGCGGCCTTGGCACGTGTTTCGTCTGGTCGCGCCGGTGATCGAGGCCCCGCATCGCACGGGGCTCGTCGCGGTGGAGCTCGACGTCACCGACCGCGTGGAGGCGGAGCACGCCCGCCGCCGCTCGGAGCAGCGTCTCGCCTTGCACGTCCAGCAGACGCCCCTCGCCTACATCGAGTGGGGGCCGGACCGCCGGGTGCTGCGCTGGAATCCGGCGGCGGAGCGGATCTTCGGCTACCCCGCGCCGGAGGCCGTGGGACGGCGCTTCGACGAGTTGATCATCCCCGACAACGTGGCCGCCGAGGTGGAGGCGGTTTGCCGGGAACTGCTCGCCTGCAAGGGCGGCGGCCAGCACATCAACGAAAACCGCACGAAAGACGGACGGCTCATCACCTGCGAATGGACCAACACCCCGCTGGTGGACGCCGACGGCCGCGTGATCGCGGTCGCCTCCCATGCGCACGACATCACGGAGCGCGTGGCGCTCGAGCAGCGTCTGCGTCAGACGCAGCGCATGGAGTCGATCGGGCAGCTCGCCGGAGGCGTCGCGCACGAGTTCAACAATCTGCTCACGCCGATGCTCATGCAGGTGGGGCAGATCGCCGCCGAGCGCGCCGGCGACGAGCGTCTGCTGGCCATGTTGAGGCCGGTGGAGGATTCGATCTTGCAGGCCGCCCAGCTCAATCAACGCATTCTCGCCGTGGGGCGACGCGCCGGCGACGCGCCGGCCTTGCTCAACTTGAACCCGCTTGTCGAGGCGTCGGTCGATCTTTTGCGGCACACGCTTGACCGCCGGATCGAGCTGCGCACCGAGCTGGCCTCGGGCCTGCCTCCCGCGTTGCTGACGAAAGGCGCGATCACCCAGATCGTGATGAACCTCGCGCTCAACGCCCGCGACGCCCTTCTCGCGCGACTGGACCGGGGGGCGCCGCCGCCGGATTGGACTCCGCGCTTGGTCGTCTCCACCAGTTTCACGACGCATGCGCCGGCGAGCGCCCCGGAGCCGTTGCGCCGCGCGCCCGCGTGCCTCGTTCTCTCGGTGTCCGACAACGGCGAGGGCATGAGCGCCGAAGTGCGGCGCCGCGCCTTCGAGCCTTTTTTCACCACCAAGGCTCCGGGCCATGGCACGGGACTCGGTTTGGCGGTGGTGTGGAACGTCGTGGAAGGTCTCGGGGGCGTCATCGATCTCCGCACCACGCCGGGCCAGGGCACGGTTTTCAGCATCGTGCTGCCCGTGACGCGCCGCGAAGACGTGCCCGCGGTGGTCGATTTGCCGCGGGAGCAGAGGGTCTCGCCTTCCATCCCCGCTTCGCTTCGCCTCCTGCTGGTCGAGGACAACGAACTCGTGCGCGAGACGTTTCGCGAAGTGCTGGCCCAGGCGGGGCACGCCGTGACCTGCGCCAACGACGGGGAGGCCGGCCTGCGTTGCATGGAGGAAGCCGCGGGGAATCCCTACGACGTTGTCCTTGCCGATTTGAACATGCCGCGTCTTTCGGGGCGCGCGATGCTCGAGCGCGCGCAGGGCCGCGGGCTCGCTCGCGGTGTCATCGTGGTGAGCGGCCTCGTCGATCCGGGTTTGGGGGACGAACTGCGTCGGCTCGGCGCCGACCGCGTGCTGCGCAAGCCCATCGGCATGGGCGAGCTTCTCGCGGCCGTTTCCGAGGTGGGCCGGCGCGCGCCCTCGCCGTCGCCGGCTTCCGCAAGCCGGGGCGAGTCCGGCTGAGGCTTTTTTCAGAAACGCCGCTCTGGTGCTTCCGGCGAACCGGCGGCATGAAATTAGGATAACTTCACCCCCATGTCTTCCCGTCTAAACGCCTTCCTGCTCGAAAATAATCTCCGCATCGCCGGCAACCCCTGCGTCAGTCCCGATTTCTGCCTCGATTGGACCGCGCTGCGCGCCGCCTACGCCGCCGGCAAAACCAAGACCTTCGCCAAGAGCGGATTCGCGACCGTGGCGGGCGAGTGGTCGCTATTTGAAGAGCCCGCGACGGGCGACCATGGCTGGCGTTTCGTCGCCAAGGCCGGCGCGGCCGCTCCCGCGCTCGAGGGCGGTGAACGCGCGGGGGACGGCGCCACGATTTTCCCCGCCACCTGGGCCAACCTGCTGCGCCTGAAAAATCTCATCCAGGAACACGACGCGGGCTCGACGATTTTCCCGAGCGCCGGCGGCAACCTCGGTCGCGGCACGCTCGGCATCGGCGCGCGTTTCACCACGCTGCATTGGCCGGCGGTCGAGTGGGCGATGGCCAACCTCGGCCTCGGTCTCACCGCCAATCAGAACTCCATCCCGCGCGAACTCGTTTATGACGTCGACGCGATGATGGACGGCCGCCTCGACACCGTGCCGTTCCCCTTCATCGGCGCCAACGTGCCCGAGGGCCACCAAGGCCAAAGCGTCGAAGGCATGAGCCACGGTTGCGTGCTCTCGAAGCTCAAGAACGGCTTCCATCGCCGTCGCATCGCCTGGAGCTTCAACGCCGACCACCAGCCCATCGGCGGCAAGTTCGACATCCGCGAGGACGCCCTCGTCCGCGGCTGTCTGCTCGCCAGCTACATCACCTTCGACCTCTCGCCCGAGCTGGCCGCCGGAACGCGCGCGAAGTTGGAAGAGATCGATTCCTCGTTGGTCGCCAAGGTCCGCGCCCGCGTGGCGCAGGCCGGGCTCACGCTCGACGAGAAAGCCTTTGGCGAACTGCTCTCCACCGTCTGGCCCTCGATGGCCAAGATGAAACGCCGCGACGAGAAATACGCCGCCGCGCGCGCCGCCGCCTTCACCACCGAGGTCGGCCGCACTTATCTGCGGGAGCTCTCGATCGACGAGCTGCCCGGTCTCACCACCGCCGAGACCACGGCCGTCATGCTCGCGCTCTGCGAAGCGCTCGGCATGAAGATCGATTTCGTCGCGCCCGCCTTCGGCTTCCAGAAGAACATGCCCTATCCCGACAACGTCGCGCTCCGCGGCCTGATCGAGAAACAGTGGGCGGTGTGCAAGGCCTTCGGCTCCGGCATCGGCTTCCACTCCGGCTCGGGCAAGTCGGCCGAGAACTACCAGGTGATGGGCGAGGTCACGGGCTCGCGCCTCGAGATCAAGACCAGCGGCCGTTACACCTACGAGATGGGCCGCGCGCTCTTCGCCTCGAAGGACGCGGGCGACCAGGCGCTGTGGAGCGACTGGTATAAGTTCACCGTCGAGCTCGCCCTCGCCGGCGCCTTCGCGGCCGACGCCACCGAGCGCAAGATGGCGCGCAGCTTCATCGTCGACGCGTTGGTCAAGGCCGGCGCGGCCAAGGACGCCGTCGCGGCCGAGTCGGTTTTCGGCGACGCCGCCTCCGCGCGTCGCGCGGTCGAGGCGCTGGCGCCCAGCCCCGAGCACATGTTCTGGTTCGAGTATAACTTCCTCCACGTGCTCGCCGCCGGTGGTCGCGCCGAGAAATCCGCGCTGGGAGACCATACCGCGGCCGGCTACAAGCAGCGCGCCCGCTTTTACGCGATCAGCGCCGAGGGCCGCCTCGGCTTCGCGAAGAATGTCGCGAGCTACATCCTGTTCCTCGCCGAAAACACCGGCCTCGCGCCCGCGGCCCGCTGCGCCGAGGCGAAGGCCAAACTCGCCGCCGCAAAGTCGCTCGACGAGCTTCTCGACGGCATCGGTGGCTGAGCCGCCGGATTTTCGCGAATTCACCGCCATAGGCCAGACGGGCGCTCCGGAAACGGAGCGCCCGTTTTTGTTTTGGCGGCGGTGACCACGGCATGAACCCGGGGGATGGGGAGCGCTAATGGGGATTGGCAGACTCGCCGCGCGTGGTTTGCCTCGTGGGCGATGCTGCCGAGCGACGTTAATCTCTATTTGGTCGGGTTCATGGGCACGGGAAAAACCACCGTGTCCCGCCTCGTCGCGGCCCGCCTTGGTCATCGGTGGCTTGATAGCGACCACGAGATCGAGCGGCTCCAGGGGCGCCCGATTTCGGAGATTTTCGCCACGGAAGGTGAGCCGGCGTTTCGAAAGATGGAGCGCGAGTTCGTCGAAAACGGGCATCCCGCGGAGCGCACCGTCGTGGCTTGTGGCGGCGGTCTCGTGGTGCAGGAAGGCATGCTGGCGGAGCTGCAAAAGCGCGGCGTGGTGATCTGTCTGCACGCGACGGTGGAGACGATCTTGCGTCGCACGGCGGGCAGCCGGCAGCGCCCTTTGCTCAACGTCGAGGACCCGGAGAAACGCATCCGCGATCTCTACGCCGTGCGCGAACCGATCTACCGTCGCTCGGGCAGCGTGATCCTGACCGACAACCGCCCCCAGATCGACGTGGTGCAGCACGTGTTGCGTGTCTATCGGCGCGACGCGGAGGATTTTTTGAAGGCGCGCGGCCTGTGGAAGCGTCCGGCGCCGACGGCCGGCGGCGGCGATGCGGGCGTTCGGCATTGAGCCGAGGAGACGGCGCATGAACGGCGGTGAGACGGTTGCTTGGCTCGACCAGGCGGGGGCGGAGCGCCTGCGGGCGCGGTTGAAGGCGCTGGGCTTTGACGCGGTGCGTTTCGCCCGGGCGGAACCGCTTTTCGGGCCAGGTTTGCGCGCTTGGCTCGACGCGGGGCACCAAGCGGAGATGGCCTGGTTGGCACGAGGCGCGGAGAAGCGCGGCGACCCCGACAAGGTGCTGCCGGGGGCGCGCACGCTGGTGATGCTGGGGGTGAACTATGCGACGGATATGGTGGAGCGCGTTGTCCCCAACGCGCTCGATTCGAGCGCGGCTGAGCCGCGTCAACGCGTTAGGGACAACGCGTTCCACCCCGTCTGGGCGCGCTATGCGCGGTATTCGGATTATCACGATACGATTCGAGACGGACTCGAGGCGGCCGGGAGAGTGCTGGAGGAGTTGGGCGGGATCGGGCCGGAAGACCACCGCTTCTACGTGGACACTGGACCCGTGCTGGAACGCGGTTGGGCGGCGCGGGCGGGGATCGGGTTTACGGGAAAAAACGCGATGCTGATTTCGCGCGAGTTCGGCAACTGGCTGTTTCTCGCCTGCATCGTGACACGGTTGGAGTTGCCGGCGGACGAGCCGCTGCCGGGGAAGACGGTGGAGGGCTCGCACGCGGGGAAGTTGTGCGGAAAATGCACGCGCTGTCTCGACGCGTGCCCGACGCAGGCCTTCGCGGCGCCGGGCGTGGTGAACGCGCGACGTTGTATCTCCTACCAGACGATCGAGAACAAGGGGATCATCCCTCGCGAATTGCGGGCGGGGATCGGCAATCGGATCTATGGCTGCGACGTGTGCGCGGAGGTGTGCCCGTGGAACCGTTTCGCGCAGGCGAGTCGCTCGGTGCTGCTCAACCCGCGTCCGGAAATCGCGCGGCTGACGCTGGCGGCGGTGTTGGCGCTGACGCCGGAGCGGTTTGCGGAGGTGTTTCGTAAGACGGCGATCAAGCGGGCGAAACTGGCGGGCTTGCTTAGAAATGGCTGCATCGTGGCGGGAAACACGGGCGCGCGGGAGTGCGTGGGACGGATAGCGGAGCTGGCGGACGCGGCGGGCACGGCGGTGGCGGGCGCGCCCGCGGCGCCGATGGTGCGGGCGCACGCGGTTTGGGCGCTGGCACGGTTGGGCGAACGTGAACGGTTGGCGGAACTGAAGCCGCGCGAGACCGACGCGAGCGTGCTGGCCGAGTATGCGGCCGAGGGGCTTTGAGCGGTGGTGTCGGTGGTGTCGGCGGGTTATCCGCGCCAAGTAAAGGCGTGGCAGAGGGCGACGCCGGCTGCGTCGGCTTCGTCGCTCGCGAGCATGCGGCCGTGGCCGAGCAGGGCCATGACGGTGCGGGCCATCTGCTCCTTGCTCGCGCGGCCGGCGCCGACGACGGCCTGTTTCACGCGGAGCGGGGCATATTCGAAGACGTCTTCGTGTCCGTGGAGCGCGGCGGCGGCGATGGCGGCTCCGCGGGCGGCGCCGAGGATCTGCGCGGTTTGGAAGTTCTGCACGTAGATCGTCTGCTCGAGCGCGACGTGGCGGACCTCGAAGTCCTTCAGGAAGGCGGTGACGGCGGCGGAGATTTCGCCGAGGGCGAAGGCCATGCTGCGTTTGGCGGGGACGCTGACGGTGCGGCAGCGGAGCAGGAGCGGTTCGCGACCGGGGGTAAATTCGATGAGGGCAAGGCCGGTGCCGCGCAACGAGGGGTCGATGCCGAGGACCTGGCCGGAGAACGCGGTGCGCGTGACGCCGCCAGCGAGCGGGTGGGGGGCGGGGCCGGCGGTTTTGGAACGCAGGGCCGAGACGGGCAACACGGTGCCGACGGGGATGGCGGAGACTTTTACGCCGCCGAGAAGGGCCGCGCGGGCGGGTGCGCCGCCGCCGGCGAGTTTGGCGGCCCAGAGTTGGCGGACGTTTTTGGAGGCCATGGCGGATTACGCGGCGTGCGAAGCGGGGGGCGAGACTCAGCCGAAGAGGAGCTTGAGTCCAGCCGCGGCGCTGAGGGCGAGGGCGAGGCGTTCGAACCAGGCTTGCGAGACTCGGGGGAGCAGCCAGCTACCGAGGAAGGCGCCGGCGAGCACGGCCGGCGCGAGCGCGAGGTTGAAGAGGAAGCTGTTGGTCGTGATGAGCCCGAGGTTCACCATGAACCCGACCTTGAAGAGGTTGAGCAGGAGGAAGAACACCGCGGCGGTGCCGACGAAGGCCATCTTCGGCAGGCGCATGGAGAGGAGGTAGATCGCCATGAGCGGACCGGCGGCGTTGGCGATGAGCGTGGTGAAGCCGGCGAGGACGCCGATAGTGGGGGCGAACCATGCGCCGTGGTCGGTAGCCTCTGCGGCCAGCGTGGCTTGGGTGGCGGCGTGGCGTTTGCGCCAGAGATGGAGGCCAACGAGGACGACCACGATGCTTCCGATGAGCAGTTGGGCCTGACGGTTGTCGATGTGCCGCATCGTGAACCAGCCGAGGATCACGCCGGCCGCCGTCCACGGGAAGAGCTTCCAGAGGTGTTTCCACTCGGTGTGGCGGCGGTAGGAGGCGACCGCCACGATGTCCCCGAAGATGAGGAGAGGGAGGACGAAGCCGCTGGATTGTTTGGCGGGGATGAAGTTCGCGAAGATCGCGACTGCGAGCATGCCTAGGCCGGGGACACCGGTTTTCGACAGGCCGACGACCATGGCGGCGAACGCGGCGAGAATCCACGCGCTGGCGTCGAAGGTCATGCGGAGGGAGCGGGTGGATTCGAGCCCGCGGGCAGGATGTCCGTGCCACCTGCCCGACTGAAGGCGCCGGAGGAGACGCGGAAGATTTCCCAGGCGCCGAGTTCGGCGGCGGGCAACTCGGTGCCGGTGGCGAGGACTTGGCGTTCTTCGCCGAGGGCGGCCCAGAAGCGACGGCGGCGAGTGGGGTCGAGTTCGCCGAGGACGTCGTCGGCGAGGAGCACGGGTTGCACGCCGGTGGCGGCGCGAACGTGGTTCACCTGCGCGAGGCGGAGCGCGAGGACGAGGGAGCGTTGTTGTCCCTCGGAGCCGTAGTCTTTGGCGGGGCGTCCGCCGACCTTGAGCGCGAGGTCGTCGCGGTGGGGGCCGGAGAGGGAGCTGCGGAACTGGAGGTCGCGGGCTCGGCTTTTCTCGAAGTGGGCTCGCCAGGCGGCGGCGTCGCCGGTTTCTGGCGAAGTGTCGGCCTCGTAGGCGAGAGTGGCGGGCTCGGCGTCGGCGCTTAGCGTGGCGTAGGCGGCGGCGACGTGGGGGGCGAGGGTATCGACCCCGGCGCGGCGGGCGGCGACGAGGGCGGCGGCGGCCTCGGCGAGCGGGGCCTCGAAGGCGGTGAGCTCGGCGGCGGAGGCCTGGCGCTTGAGGAGCTGGTTGCGGCCGTCGAGGGCGCGGTGGTAATTGGTCAACGAATACAGATAGGCCTTGTCCGTGCCGGCGAGGGCGAGATCGAGCCAGCGTCGACGGAGGGCGGGAGAGCCGCGGACAAGCTGCTGGTCTTGCGAGGAGAAGACGACGGTGGGGAAGCGGCCTAGGAAATCGGCGAGGCGGGTGAGGCGCTCGCCGTCGCAGGTCACTTCCTTTCCGCCGGAGCGGAGGGTGATGACGACGCGGCTCGGGCCGTAGGTCTCATGCTCGAACTCGGCGGCGAGGGCGCCTTCGCGTTTGCCCTGCGCGATGAGCAGGCCGGCGTCGGCGGTGCGGAAGGAGCGGAGGGCGGTGACGAAGCCGACGGCTTCGAGGAGGTTGGTTTTTCCCTGGCCGTTTTGGCCGACGAAGAACTGCTGCCGGCCTGAAAACGAAAGCTCCGCGAACGCGACGTTGCGGAGGTTTTGCAGGGTGAGGCGGCGCAGGCGCATGGGGGAGGCAACGGAGGAATGGCCGCAAAAAGTCGCAGAAGGCGCAAGAAGCCCAAGCCGAGAAAGCGCCCTCTCGGGGATGGTTCGTTTTTTGCGACTTTTGCGACTCTTTGCGGCTATCTCTGCTGCGGCTCAGCGCACCTGCAGGGTGCTGCCGTCGTATTCGAGGCCGAGGGATGGGATGGTGACGGCTTTGCGGTCGCCCTGTTTTTTCACCGTGCCGGCGTGCCAAGCTTGGTAGCCGGAGGACTTGGCGGCGGCGAGGGTGGCCTCGAGGTTGTCCTGCGAGACGTAGGCGGCGAAGCCGACGCCTTGGTTGAAGGTCGCGTAGGCCTCGCGGAGGTCGATGGGGCCGGCTTCGCGGAGGAACTTGAAGAGGGCGGGTTCCTCGCCGGGCGTGTGGATCTCGTAAACGAAGGGCTCGTCGAGGCGCATGAGCTTGCGCCAACCGTGGCCGGTGACGTGCGAGACGTAGTTGAGCGTGACGCCCGACTGCTGGCACTCGCGGACGAAGTTCACGTAGATGACGGAGGGGGCGAGGAGGGCTTCGCCGTAGGTGCGCGGGTCGCCGTGGCCGATGGGCGTCTGGTAGCCTTGCGGGAGCTTGGAGGCGATGAGGCGGCAGAGGGAGAGGCCGTTGGTCTGCACGCCGGAGGAAGCGAGAAACACGATGGCGTCGCCGTCTTGCACGCCGCCGGTGATGCGCTGGGACTTGGGCTCGATTTTGCCGATGGCGGAGCCGGCGAGGACGATGGCGTCGGCGTTGACGATGCCGCGGTGGGTGGGGGTTTCGCCGCCGCCCCAGACGGCGCCGGCCTGGCGGCAGCCTTCGGCCCAGCCGGCGACGAGCGCCTCCATGCGGGCGGAGTCGGCGAACCAGGCGGACTCGCCGACGGCGGCGTGCATGGCGACGGAGATGGGGAGGGCGCCGCAGGTCACGAGGTCGTTGACGATGGTGGCGACGGTATCGATCGAGATCTCGCGGTAGAAGTTCTTGCCCGTCTGGGCGTAGACGGCGTCGGCGACGAGGTTTTTGGTGCCGAGGCCTTCCTCGACGTGGGCGAGGAAGTGGTCGGGGGCCTCCATGAGGTAGCAGCTCTCGCCGCGGGTGTTGGCGGGCTCGGCGTAGCCGTGGAGCTCGAGCAGGGGCGCGGTGGTCTTGGCGGCCTTCTGGCAGGCGCGCTTGAAGGCATCGAGCTGGTCGTAGTTAACGCCGGAGGATTCGTAGGAGAGAGACATCGGACGGAAGGAGGAACCGCTAATGAACGCTAATGGACGCTAATGAAAGGGCGGAAATCGGGCGGGGGGCGGTAGCGAAGGACGCAGTGAGCGGTTGCCGGCTGGGATCAGCGGTTGCCGCGGTGGTAGCCGATCTTGGGTTTCTTGGTTTCGGCTTCGTCCTCGGCTGGAGGGTTGAGGAGCGGGCTGAGGCGTTCGACGACCTCGCGGAGCACGACGTCGTGTTCGAGGAGTTTCTTGTCGATCTCGGCGAGACGCTTGAGGACACCGAGGTTGGAGCTGATCTGCTCGCGCATCTGGACGAAGGCGCGGACAAGGTAGAGGCTCATCTGCACGGCCTTCTCGCTGCGCAGCACGGTGGCGGCCATCAGGCAGCCGTGCTCGGTGAAAACCCACGGCAAGGTGCGAAGGCCGCCGTGACCGCGACTTGAAATCGCATTTTGCGATATCAAGTTTGCAACTTCCTCACGAGTAAGCTGAAAGCGGAAGTCCTCAGGAAAGCGATCGACGTTGCGCTTTATCGCTTCGTTGAGGCGGAAGGTCGGGACTTCGTAGAGCTCGGCGAGGCCTGCGTCCAAAACTACCCGCTGGCGGCGGATGGTGAGGATGCGCGGCAGCAGCGGATTGGCGTGCGCTTGCTCGTCAGGTTTCGACTTCGCCATCTTAGTAAGCCCGCCCACCCTCGCTGTTTTCGTAGTAGTTGACGAAGGCCTGGTTCACGACGCGGTAGCCGCCGCGGGTCGGATATTTGCCGGAGAAATACCAGTCGCCGCTGTGGTTCGGGCAGGCGGCGTGGAGGTTTTCGAGGCTTTGGAAAATCACCTCGATCTCGCCGTTCCAGTCGACGTTGGTCGGGCGCACGAATTCGGCGATCTTCGCGGAAATCTCCTCGGCGGTGAACGATGCGTAGATGCGTTGCACGTAGTTGACCGACTCGCCTTTTTGCACGGCCTCGCGGCACTGTTGGTAGACTTCGGTCAGGAGCTCGGATTGGCCGCGTTCCTTGAGGAGCGTGACGGCGGCCTCGAAAGCGATGAATTTGCCGAGTTGCGACATGTCGATGCCGTAGCAATCCGGGTAACGGATCTGCGGCGCGGTAGAGACGATGACGATCTTGCGCGGCTGGAGGCGGGTGAGAATGCGCAGGATGGATTTGCGCAGCGTGGTGCCGCGCACGATGGAGTCGTCGACGCACACGAGGTTGTCGCCGGGCTGCACGGAGCCGTAGCTGATGTCGTAGACGTGACTCGCGAGGTGGTTGCGCATCGATTCTTGGCCGATGAAGGTGCGCAACTTGATGTCCTTCGAGACGACCTTTTCGCCGCGGGGCCAGTTGTTGGTGACGAGTTCGTCGAGCAGGGCCTCGGTGACTTCGCCCTTCGCGGCGGCTTCGAGGATGCCCTTTTTCACCTCGGCGCGGCGCTTTTCGCGGAGGCCGTGCATGAGACCGAAGTAGGCGACCTCGGCGGTGTTGGGGATAAAGCTGAACACGCTGTGGCCCCAGTCGCCGCCGACGGCTTTGAGGACCTGGTCGGCGAGGCGGGCGCCGAGGGCTTTGCGCTCTTGGTAGATGTCGAGGTCGTTGCCGCGCGAGAAGTAGATGCGCTCGAAGGAGCACGAGGCGCGGGGCAGGGGAGCGGTGAACTGCGTCTGGCTGATGCGGCCGTCGCGCTTCATCACGATCACGTGGCCCGGGGGGACTTCCTTCACCTGCGGGGCGGAGAGGTCGAAAATCGTCTGGAGCGGCGCGCGCTCGGAGGCGAAGGCGATGACCTCGTCGTTCTGGAAATAGAAGGCCGGGCGGATGCCGGCGGGGTCGCGCGCGACGAAGGCGTCGCCGTTGCCGACGAGGCCGCAGAGCGTGTAACCGCCGTCCCACTTGGCGGCGGAGCGGGTGATGACGCGGCCGAGGTCGAGGCGTTCGCTGATCTGGCGGGAAATTTCTTCGCCGGGCAGGCCCTGCTGGCGGAGGGCGCGGTAGATGTCCTCGTGCTCCTCATCGAGGAAGAAACCGATCTTTTCCAACAAGGCCTGCGTGTCGGTCGCGAAGATCGGGTGCTGGCCCATGCCGACGAGCGACTGGTTCAGCTCCTCGGTGTTGGTCATGTTGAAGGTGCCGCAGAGCGAGAGGTGGCGCGTCGGCCAAGGCGAGCGGCGAAAATACGGGTGGCAGGAGGAGATGTTGTAACC
>CBIHRE010000084.1:0-12980 GCA_966212385.1 uncultured Akkermansia sp.
GAGCGTCTGGCGCTCATTTTGGAGGACGGCGGGGCGCCTCTGATTCTCACGCAGAGGCATCTGTTGGAGTTGTTGCCCGCCGAGGCGCGATCACGCGCGGTGTGCCTGGACGTGGACTGGGCGATGATCGCCCGCCACCCGGATCACAACCCGGCGCCCGTCGCCGGTCCCGAAAACCTCGCCTATGTGATCTACACCTCGGGCTCGACCGGCCGGCCGAAGGGCGTGGCGGTGCCGCATCGGGGAATCGTGCGCCTCGTGCACGGGCAGGACTACGCGCCCTTCGCGCCGGACCAGCGTTTCCTGCTGCTCGCCTCGCCCGCCTTCGACGCGATCGTGTTCGAGCTCTGGGGCGCGCTTCTGCATGGGGCGACCTGCGTCATTTTTCCCGAGCGCTGGCCCGATTTCGCGAAGCTGGAAAAAATCATCCGCGAGGAGCGCGTCACCTGCCTCTGGCTCACCGCTGGGCTTTTTAACCAGATCATCGACCATCGTCCGGAGACGATCGCCTTCGCCCGCCATGTGCTGGCCGGCGGCGAGGCGCTTTCCCCGAAGCATATCCGCCGCGCGCAAAAACTCCTCCCCCACGTCACGATCACCAACGGCTACGGTCCGACGGAATGCACGACCTTCGCCTGCACCCACCGCATCGGCCCCTCGTCGGAGCGGGACGGCGGTCCGATCCCGATCGGCCGGCCGATCAACCACACCGAGTGTCATATCGTCGACGAGAAGCTCGCGCCGGTGCCGGTGGGCGAACCGGGCGAGCTCCTGCTCGGCGGCGCGGGGCTCGCGCTCGGCTATTATCGGAGGCCGGAGCTGACGGCGGAAAAATTCATCCCGAATCCCTTCAACACGGATCCCGGCTCGCGCCTTTACCGCACCGGTGATCGCTGCCGCTGGCGGCAGGACGGCCTGATCGAATATCTCGGGCGCGTCGACGATCAGATAAAGCTGCGCGGCTACCGCATCGAGCCCGGCGAGATCGAGGCGGCGCTGCGCAAGCTGCCTGGCGTGCGCGACGCCACCGCTTTCGCGCGCGAGGTGGAGGGCGGGGCGTCGAAACAACTCGTCGCCTGCGTGGTCCCCGAGCCCGGACGGGCCTTGCACTCGGCCGAGCTGCGCGCGCAACTGGCGCCGCTCCTGCCCGACTACATGGTGCCGGCGCGCATCCGCTGCGTGGAGCAGTTTCCCCTCAACGGGAACGGCAAGGTCGATCGTCGCGCGCTCGCGGGACTTTTCGCGGCCGACGCGGCGACGGGAGGCAGCGCGGCGCCGATGCCGGTGGAAGGACGCGCAACCGCGGGCGACGCCGTGCTGACGAGCCGCCTGCTCACCTTGTGGCGCCGAGTCCTTGGCGAGCCGGGCCTGCGCGCCGACCAGAGTTTTTTCGAGCATGGCGGAGACTCGCTGCTCAGCATCCAGCTCGCGCTGGAGATCGAGCGCACCTTCGGGCGGCGCGTCTCGATGCAGTCGATCTACGAGCACCCGAGCGCGGAGGCCTTCGCCCGGCAGTGGCCCGATCGCGAGGCGGGCTGCGATCGTCTGTCCTTGCGCGGCGGCGGACCCGGCGCGCCGCTTTTCCATGTTCCCGGCGTGGGCGGTGTGGAAAAGCTCAGCCCTTCGCGCGTGGCGGTCCTCAAGGGCCGCCGCCGTTATTACGACGAGCTGGCGCATCCGGGGGCGGGCGACGACGCGAGACCGCTCGAGACGGTCGACGAGCTGGCGGAGGAAATGGCGCGCCAGATCCGCGCGGTCCATCCGGAAGGCCCCTGCGTGTTGAGCGGCTTCTCGTTTGGCGGGATCCTCGCCTATGAGACGGCGCGCCGCTTGCGCGCCTCGGGCTATCGCGTGGAGCAGGTGGTGCTGTGGGACTCGATGTGCGACGACCTCATCGTGCGGAAGAAGCCGTTCCAGGTGCTTCGCGATTTGGCGGTGAGAAGCGCGCATCATTTCTGGAGGACGGCGGCGCGAGGGCGCGTCCGGGAGTTTCTGTTTCCCGAACTGACGCACGTCCAGCGCGTGCTCTGGCTGAAGCTGCTCGACCGCCTGCTGCCGCGTTGCGTCCTCGGGCCGCGGATGCGCGGCCTGCTGCCGCATCGCGACAAGATCTGTCTCGCGAATCTCCGCGCCTTCCACGCGTATCGACCCAAGCCCTACGACGGCGACGTGCTGTTGTTCCGCTGCACGAGCTACGACGTGGGATTGTTCCACCGCTTGAAGAAGACGGCGGCGCACAACTGGGAACGCCACGTGCGTGGGAAATTGACGGTGCACGAGCTGCACTGCGCGCACGAGGACATGATGGACGAGCCGGTGGCGACGGTGATCATGGAGAAGACCGAGCGCGCGCTGGAGGCGATGCGGGCGGGGTGAGGCGGGTCCGCATCCGGTCGTCCGAAGCGTCGGCCCGTTTCGAGGCGGATGGCGCCGGCCGCGGTTGAGTCCGGGATTTTCCGGCCGCGGCCTACCGTCCCGCCCGCAGCTTCAGCAGCCGCTCGCCCGCCTCGCGCAGGATCGGCGCGCTCTTGGCGAAGTTCAGTCGCACGTAACGATTCTCCGGATACGGGAAAAACGAGGAGCCGGGCACCGGCGCCACGCCGATCTCCTTTGTCATCCAGTGCGAGCACTCGACGTCGCTCGCGAACCCGAGCGGCGTCACGTCGAGCATCACGAAGTAGGCGCCCTCGGGCCTCGAGTAGCCGAGACCCGTCTTGTCCAGATACGAGAGCAATAAATCGCGGCGCGACTGATACTCCGCCGAGAGCCCCGCGTAGTAGTCCGGCCCCCAGCCGAGCGCCGTCACCACCGCGTGCTGCAAAGGCGCCGCCGCGCCCACGGTGAGGAAGTCGTGCACCTTGCGCGCCTGCGCGATGATCTCCGCCGGCGCGTGCACGTAGCCGAGCCGCCAGCCGGTGATCGAAAAGGTCTTCGACAGCGACGAGCACGAGATCGTCCGTTTCGCCATGCCGGGCAGCGTCGCGAAGTAGACGTGTTCGCGCCCGTCGAACACGAGGTGCTCGTAGACCTCGTCCGTGATGACGAAGGTGTCGAACTCCTCCGCCAGGGCGGCGATCTGCAAAAGCTCCGCGCGCGTGAACACCCGCCCGCACGGGTTGCTGGGATTACAGAGAATGAATGCCTTCAGCCCGCCGCCCGTCGCGAAGGCCGCGCGCAGCTCCGCCGGATCGAAGCCGTAGCCGGGCGGATTCAGCCGCACGTGCACCGGCGTGGCGCCCGTGAGAATCGCGTCGGCGTTGTAGTTTTCGTAGAAGGGCGAGAAGAGCCCCACGCGGTCGCCCGGATCGCAGACCGTCATCATCGCGACCATCATCGCCTCGGTCGCGCCGCAAGTGACGACGAGTTCGCGTTGCGGATCGACCGGCAGGCCCGTGAAACGGGTCAGCTTGGCCGCCAGCGCGTCGCGCAGCTCGGGCGAACCCCAGGTGACGGCATACTGGTGCCGCCCCGCGTCCATCGCCGCGCGCGCGGCCTCGACGAGCGCGTCCGGCGGATTTCCGTCGGGGAAACCTTGGGCGAGGTTGATCGCGTTGTGCTGCGCCGCGACGCGCGACATCTCGCGGATCAGCGACTCGGTGAAGACGGCGGTGCGGCGGGAGGTGGCTGGCATGGATGAAGAGGTATCGCTGATGGCGCGCTTTTCAGGTGGACGGGCGGGTCCCTCAGCCCGTTTTTCCGGCTCCGCGACGCGGATTCCTCGCCCGCATCACGGCACCCGCAGCTCCATGCCGATCTGCAGCGAGCTCTCGGTGGGGAGCTGGTCGCGGTTCGCGGCGTAGATCTCACGCCAGCGCGAGCGGTTGCCGTAGTAGCGGAGCGAGATGCTCATGAGCGTGTCGCCCTTCGCCACCACGTGCTTCCGCCCGGAGGCGACCGGCGGCGTGTTGGCGGGCTGCTGCTGGACGGGCGGCTGGGCCGGCGGCGGCGTCGGATTGACCGGCGCCACGGGCACCACGTTCACCGGCGCCGAATATTCCATCTGCGGCGCCCCGCGTGCCGGCGTGCCGGCGGGAGCGTCCGTCACATAGGCGCCCTGCGAAGGCTCGACGGGGAGCGACACGCTGGCATCGGGAGCTCCGCCGCTGTTCGCGAGGCCCGCCGTGCGTGAGGCGTCGAGCACCGCGGCGCGCGCGGCGGCGAGTTGTTCCTTGAGTTGGAGATTCTCGCGCTGGAGGCGATCGACGCTGTCGATCAGGTCGGTGCGCTCCACCTGGTTGTCGAGCGGTTGGCCGGGCAGGGTCTTGGCGAAATCGCGGATGCAGGCCTCGATCCCCAGCAGCGCCAGGCGCGCCTTGTCGGAATTCGGTCTGAGCTCCCGAAAACGCCGGTAGTGGTAGATCGCGGCGATCGGGTCCTTCAGGTGCTGCTGGTAAAGGATGGCGGTGTCGAAATGCGCCTCGGGCGCCGCGCCGTCGCGCTGGTCGATCACCTTGAGGAAGGCCGAGAGCGCCTCCTGCTCGCGCCCCATCCGGAGCAGCTCCTTGCCCCGCCGGTAGTCGGGATCGTCCACTTCCGCGGTGAAGGGCATGACCGAGGTCGGGCCGCAGCCGGTCTGCAGGAGACCGGCGGCGGCAAGGAGGGACAGCAAAACCAGGGTCGGAAGGCGACGGCGCATGGCACGTGGCAAGATACGAACGGAAATGGGTGTTGAACGCAAAAAACCGAGGTCCAAGTCTCGCGACTCCTTCACGGACACAAACCCGAAATGGCCCTAGACTCGACCTTCGTCCTCAAGCGCGCGCGACTGGCGCTTCGTATCGAACAGGAGGCCCTCGAGGCCACCCGCGAGTCGCTCGGCCAGGGCTTTGTGGCGGTCGCCCGCGCCGTCCACGCGACGATCCAGGCCGGAAATAAAATCGTTTTTACCGGTGTGGGGAAATCCGCGCACATCGCGCAAAAACTCACCGGCACCTTCAACAGCACCGGCGCGCCCTCCTGTTTCCTCGACGCCACCCAGGCCCTCCATGGCGACCTCGGTATGGTGCGCGAGGGCGACGTCGCCCTCATCCTCTCCAACAGCGGCCAGACCGACGAGGTGTTGAAACTCGTCCCCGTGTTGCGCCGCTTCGGACTCAAGCTCGTCGCCTTCACCGCCAAGGACGACTCCGACCTCGCCCACGGCTGCGACCTGCAGCTCGTCTACTCGGTCCCCCGCGAGGCCTGCCCGCTCGCCCTCGCCCCCACCGCCAGCACCACCGCCGCCCTCGCCCTCGGCGACGCCCTCGCGATGGTGCTGCTCGAGGCCCGCGGCCTCACCCGAGACGACTTCGCCCGCTATCACCCCGCCGGCAACCTCGGCCGCATCCTCCTCCTCAAGGTCGCCGACATCATGCGCACCGGCGACCGCCTCCCTGTCGCGCCCGACACCATCACCTTGCAGGACGCCATCCTGCGCATGACCAAGGCCAAGAGCGGCAGCATCGCCCTCGTCTCGGCCAAGGGCGGCAAACTCACCGGCATCCTCACCGACGGCGACTTCCGCCGCAGCGCGCTCACCGGCCCCGATTTCCTGCAAAAGCCCGTCTCCGATTTCATGACGCGCTCGCCCAAGACCATCTCCGCCGACGCCCTCGGCGTGGACGCCCTGCGCGTGTTCGAGGCGCACAAGATCGACGACCTCATCGCCGTCGACGCCAAAGGTCGCCCCGTCGGTTTGGTCGACGGCCAGGACCTGCCGAAGCTGAAGATCGTCTGAGCCGGCGGCTCATCGCTCCGCCGCGGTCTTGGTGGACGGGCGCGTCCCCGCGCCCGTTGCCGAGCCTCGCGGAAGCTCGATCAGCGACAAGCGCCTCCGCCCTACGGATTTTTCCCGATCCGCGCGCAACCCTCGAACGAAGCCGCGGTCTGCAAAGGACCTCCGATGCCTTCCGCTCCCGCTCGTCACGCCTTGCCCGTTCTCATCCTCGCCTTCGCCCTCGTGCTCCTCTCCGGCTGCGCCAGCTACGTCCCTCCCGGTCCCAAGGCCGATCTCGACGTCTTCGCGAGCGACAAGGACATCGAGAAAAACTTCGCGCTTCGCCCCGCCGCCACCTTCCCCGCCACGCTCGCCGTCGTCCGCGCGCAGGGCCCGGGTTATTCCAACCACTACCTCGGCAACCACGGCGGCGCCCAAGGCCAAGGCGCTTACACCCTCGTCACCGTCCGCGAGGTCGGGGAACAGGAACAACTCGACGCCCTTGCGGCCCTGCCTCAGCTCGCGGGCGTGACCGGCATCAACCGCCTGCTCGTCCCGGCCAAGCTCGAGAGCGACCGCGAACTCCGCACCATCGCCTCGCGCCTGCAGGCCGACCTCATCTTGGTCTACACCTTCGACACCGCCTTTTTCGACCACAACGTCGCCAAGCCCCTCTCCGTCGTCAGCCTCGGGCTCGCCCCCACTCGTCAGATCACCGCCGTCACCACCGTTTCCGCGCTGCTCATCGACACGCGCAGCGGCTATATCCACGGCACCTTCGAAGCCACCGAATCGGCGCGCAACCTCAGCACCTCCTGGGGCAGCGCCGACAGCGCCGACGCCGCCCGCCGCTCCACCGAGCGGCTCGCCTTCGCCCGTTTGATAAACGACTTCGTCGCCGCCTGGCCGCGCATCAGCAAGCCCCGGCCGCCCGCGCCCGCGTCCACTCCCGCGCCCGCCTCCGCGCCGTCGACCGCGACCGGCGCCTAGCGAGGACAACGTTTTCGGCGCGTTTCGCCCTTTGCCCGGCGCGGGAGTCTTGCTCAACTCCGCCCCGCCCATGCCCCTGCTGATTCGCCGCGCCCGCGTTCTCACTCTCGTCCCGGGATCATCTCCGTCTCCCGCAGCCGACTCCACCACGCCTCCGCCAGCGACGTCCGCTCTCACTCGCCCGCGCCGCGGCGCCGCGCTGCGCGAGCTCGGCGTTCTCCCGCGCGGCGTCGTTCCCCTCGCCGGCGACACCCTCCTCGCCGTCGCGCCCGAGTTGCCCGTCCCGCCCGGCGCGGAAGTCCTCGACGCGGAGGGTCGCGTGCTCATGCCCGGCTTCGTCGATTGCCACACCCACGCCTGCCACCCCGGCGAAGTGCTCGGCGATTGGGAAAAAGAACTCGCCGGCACGCCCGCCGCCGAAGTCGAGAAACAAGGCGGCGGCCTCCCCGCCGCGATCCGCGCCGTGCGCGCCGCCACGCGCAAACAGCTCTCCGCCGCGCTCCGCCCCCGGCTCGATGCCCTCCTCCGCGCCGGCACCACCACGGTCGAGGTGAAGAGTGGCCTCGGGCTCAACTCCGACGCCGAGCGCAAGATGCTTGGCGCCATCCAGCGCGCGGCCTCCGAGTGGACCGGCACCGTCTCGACCACCGCCTGCCTCGGCCACGCCGTCGAGGGCGACGTCGCCGCGTTCACCCGCCTCATCGTGCGCGAGGTGTTGCCCGAGGTCTGGCACGAGTTCCCCGGCCTCGCCGTCGACGCCCGCTGCGCCGCCGACGCCTGGCCCGCCGAGGCCTGCGTGCGCCTCCTCGACCGCGCCCGCAAACACGGCCTGCCCATCCGCGTGAGCGCCGACCAACACGCAAGCACCGGCATGATCCCCGAAGCGCTGGCCCTGCACGCGCGCAGCGTCGACCACCTCGAACACGCCTCGAAAGCCGACCTTCAGGCGCTCGCCGCAAGCGACACCTTCGGGGTGATCTTGCCCGCCTCCAGTTTCCACGGCGGCAACCGCTACGCCCGCGCCGGCGCCTTTGTGGACGGTGGCGGCCTGCTCGCCCTCGCGAGCGATTTCGGCCCCGCCAGCGCTCCCTCCGTCTCGATGCCCTTCGTCATCGCGCTGGCCGTGCGCTACTGCGGCCTCACCGTCGCCGAAGCGATCAACGCCAGCACGGTCAACGCCGCCGCCGTCCTCGGCCTCTCGGATCGCGGCGTCATCGCCCCCGGCCTCCGCGCCGACCTCGTTCTCCTGCGTCACGCCGACGAACGTCAGCTCGCCCACGAGTTCGGTGAAAACCCCGTCGACCGCGTCATCTGCGCCGGCCGCCTGATCGCACGCTGACCACAAAGCCGAAGACTCGGCCGTAACCATTCAGCCCGACGACGGCGCCACCTTGGTCGACTCCGCTTCCGCCCGCCCCGGCGTCGACCCCGAAGCCGCCGCTTGCTTCAGATACGCTTTCAGCACATCGAACAGCGGCCGATCTCCGATCTGCTTTTTGAACTCCACCCACTCGAAGACGGCCTGGCCCACCGACACCTCGAACGGTTTTAACAAAGCGCTCGCCTCCGCGTAGCCCTTCGCCGCCTCGGGAACCCCGACATCGCAGCCCTTCAAGGCCAGGACCGCCGCGACGTAGTCGTCGATCGCTGTGCGAAATGACAATCCGCGCGGCTGCAGGCGCAGCGCCGCGAAATGCACGTCCTTCGAGCTGATGAAGGGCGTGAGCGCCCCAAACGGATTAACGGTGAGCCCCTTGCCCGCCATTTCCGCCAATTTCAGCCGCTCCTCGATCGCCGCCATCTCGACCACGGCCTCCGCCTCGGACGCGAATTGCTTCTCTTTCGCCGCTCCTTCCTCCGTCCAAGTCAGCTGAAACGCCGCCGCCCCGCGATAAGTCGTCTGGCGCAGCGTGACCGGAGAATCGGCGCTCATGGGAGGCAATTGTTGCAATTCGGAAGCACCGCCCGTGCCACCCGCCCGCTCCATGCGCCCCCGGGGGGCCAAGCGCGCACAAATTGTCCAATGATCCCCGGCTCCCCGCTTTTTCGTCGTCCCGCCATGGCGAATTGTGGCTAAAGCTATCCTTATCTCCGACCACTCACCGGAACCAAAAAACCGACCACGACCATGGCCACGCCCGCTTTCGTTTACCAAGACACCTTCCCCCTCGGCGCCGACGAGACCGAATACCGCCTCCTCAGCAAAGAGGGCGTCTCCTCCGCGTCCTTCGAGGGCCAGGAGATCCTCAAGGTCGCCCCCGAGGCGCTCGCCTACGTCACGCAGCAGGCCATGCACGACTGCTCCTTCATGCTGCGTCCGAAGCACCTCGCCCAGGTCGCCGCCATCCTCGACGACCCCGAGGCCTCGGAAAACGACCGTTACGTCGCCCTCACGCTCCTCAAAAACGCCGAGATCGCCGCGCAGGGCATCCTCCCCTTCTGCCAAGACACCGGCACCGCCACCATCATGGGCAAAAAGGGCCAGCAGGTCTGGACCGGCGCCGACGACGCCGAGTGGCTCTCGAAGGGCGTCTACGAGTGCTACACCAAGGAGAACCTCCGCTACTCCCAGACCGCCGCGCTCGACATGTATAAGGAGGTCAACACCGGCACCAACCTCCCCGCCCAGATCGACCTCTACGCCACCAAGGGCGCCGAATACAAATTCCTCTTCGTCGCCAAAGGCGGCGGCTCCGCCAACAAGACCTTCCTCTACCAGGAGACCAAGGCGCTCCTGAACCCCAAGAGCCTCGAAAAATTCTTCCTCGAAAAGATGAGCTACCTGGGCACCGCCGCCTGCCCGCCCTACCACCTCGTCTTCGTCATCGGCGGCACCTCCGCCGAGGCCTGCCTCAAGACCGTCAAGCTCGCCTCGACCAAATACTACGACTCGCTCCCCACCACCGGCAACGAGCACGGCCGCGCCTTCCGCGACCTCGAGGCGGAGAAACTCGTCCTCAAGCTCGCCCAGACCACCGGCATCGGCGCCCAGTTCGGCGGTAAATACTTCGTCCTCGACGTCCGCGTCGTCCGCCTCCCCCGCCACGGCGCCTCCTGCCCCGTCGGCGTCGGCGTCTCCTGCTCGGCCGACCGCAACATCAAGGCCAAGATCAACAAGGACGGCATCTGGCTCGAAAAAATGGAGACCAACCCCGGCCGCTTCATCCCCGCCGCCCTCCGCACGCTGAAGGACGACAAGGTTGTGCGCATCGACCTCAACCAGCCCATGGCCGCCATCCGCGCCGAGTTGTCCAAGCACCCCGTCACCACCCGCGTCTTGCTCACCGGCCCGCTCGTCGTCGCGCGCGACATCGCCCACGCCAAGCTCAAGGAGCGCGTCGACGCCGGCCAGGGCCTGCCCGACTACTTCAAGAACCACCCGGTCTACTACGCCGGCCCCGCCAAAACGCCGAAGGGCTACGCCTCCGGTAGTTTCGGACCCACTACGGCCGGCCGCATGGACAGCTACGTCGACCTCTTCCAGTCGCTCGGCGGCAGCATGGTCATGCTCGCCAAGGGCAACCGTTCCAAGGCCGTGACCGACGCCTGCCACAAATACGGCGGCTTCTACCTCGGCAGCATCGGCGGTCCCGCCGCGATCCTCGCGAAGGAGAATATCAAGAAAGTCGAGGTGCTCGAGTATCCCGAGCTCGGCATGGAAGCCGTCTGGAAGATCGAGGTGGAAGACTTCCCCGCCTTCATCCTCGTCGACGACAAGGGCAACGACTTCTTCGCCAACGGCTGCGGCGCCTGCCTGCCCGGCGGCGGGGCCAAGAAGTAACTGGCCATCATACGGGTTGTGGCGACGGTGGACGTGTATCTGGCCCGCCCCTCGCCCACGACTCGTATGAAACCCACTTGGCTCGCCCTGCTCCTGCCGGCGCTGCTCTCGGCCCAGGCCTCCGGCAGCTCCGTCACCCTCGAAGGCTTCGTGGACTTCAGAGTCGACGGAGTCCGGCTTCCTGCGGGCGACTACCAGGTGTTCTGGGGACAGATCACCCCCGGTAACTTGGCGACGTTTGACGTCTTTTCCGTTTTCTTGGGCAACGAATACGTCGCCTTGAACGACGGCATCTTCTCGACCAACGGCCTCGATGCCAGCGGTTACGTCCTGGCGTCTTTGCTTCAGACCGACAATCTCGCCATCCCTGCCGGGGTTTACATGAGTTTGGCCATCACCACGTTGCCCTACGGCTCTGGACCCGGCTTCGCTGCGGCCTACCCGTCCAACACCGTCATCCTGTGGGACTGGGATTGGATCACGCCCGCCTTCACGGCCGACGATTCCGCCATCACGTTCTCGCTGAGCCGCCAAACCCGGGTCGCCTACCTTTCGAACCAAGGCCCCTTCTCAAGGTATAGTTACAACGGCGGGCTCGCGCTCATCGATCTCGTCACCATCCCCGAGCCCTCCGCCTACGCGATCATGGCGGGACTTGGCGCCCTCGGATTCTCCGCGTTTCGGCGCCGGCGCCGCGAGCGCCGCTGATCCCTGTCCGCCACTCGAAGCCGGCGGCGCTTGCTGCTCTCCCCGCACCGATGCTCCAAGGCCAGTTCGATCTCCCCATCGGCTTCGACCTGCTCGCCACCGCCGCCTTCGCGCTCACCGGCGCGCTCGCCGCCGTCCGCCGCCGCTACGACATCGTCGGCGTCTTCTTCCTCGCGCTGATCTCCGGCCTCGGCGGCGGCCTTTTGCGCGACGGTCTCTTCATCCAGTCGGGCCCGCCCGCCGCCTTCCTCGACGCTCGTTACCTTCAGATCGTCGCCATCGCCGCCGGCGTCGGCGTCCTCCTCCGCGAACGCGTGCAACGCTTCGGCCGCCTCATCGCCGTCCTCGACGCGCTCGGTCTCGGCGCCTACGCCGCCTTCGGCACCCAAAAAGCCCTCGGCGCCGATCTCGCCGTTCCCGCCGCCCTCCTCGTCGGCGTGCTCAACGCCGCCGGCGGCGGCATCCTGCGCGACATCCTCGTCCGCGAGGAACCTCTCGTCTTCAAGCCCGGCCAATTCTACGTCCTCGTCGCCTTCCTCGGCAGCGTCGTCTTCGTGGTCGCCTCGCAACTCTTCGACATGGCGGCCCAGCCCGCGGCCTTTATCGCCATCGGCATCACCTTCGCCGTGCGCCTGCTTTCCATCCGCCTCGACTGGCGAACCAGTCCCTTCGTCGACCCCTCGCCTCCTCCCGCTCCGTGACCGGCGCCCTCCGGCGCGGGCCTTTTGCGCTGGAGCGATCCCCGGCAACACTCAAGGTGGAGCGGCCGCTTCCGCCCCATGCCTCGCCCCCGCCTCCTCGAACGCGTCTTCCTCCTCGTCTGCCTGCTCCTGTCCCTCGGCTTCATCGCGGGCAACGCGGTCGTCCGCATCGAGTATTTCCGCTTCGCCGCCAAAGCCGCGGCCATGCCCGCGGAGACCGCGGCCGTCCCCGATTCGCATCCCCGGACCGCGATCTACCCGATCGCCTCCGCCGACTCCAGCTGGTGGGTCATGCACACCGAGGCGATGATCCGCTCCGGCGACTGGCGCGTGCGCGAAACCTCCCGTGACAACGCGCCGCTCGGCCGCGAAGTGCATTGGAGCTCGGGCCTCATGTGGGGCCTCGCGAGCCTCGCCTGGCTCATCCACCTTGGCAGCGGGCTCGCCACGATCGACTGCGTGCAACACGCCGCGCTAGTCATCGGCCCGCTCATGCAAATGGGCTTTGTCATCGCCTTCGTGCTCGTCGCCGCCCGCCGCTGGGGCGGACTCGTCGGCGGCTGCCTCGGCCTCGCCCTCGCCGCCCTCGGGCCGCTGGACCAGTTTTTCCACCCCGGCGAAGCCGACCACCACGGCATCGTCACCTGCTTCGCCCTAGGCTGCGTGCTCGCCGCCATCGCCGCCGGCGCGGGCGTCACGGCTCGCGAAGTCGCGGGCGAGCCCGACCCCCACGGCCGCCTGCCCGCCCGCCGCGCCGCCCGCCGCTGGATGATTCTCTCCGGCCTGCTCGGCGCCGCCGGCATCTGGGTGAGCGCCGCGACCGTCATCCCCGCCTTCGCCGGTGTCGCGTTCGGCGCCCTCGCCGTCGCCTGGCTCCGCCGCGGCTCCGAGACCGACGCCAGCCAAGCCTCCGTCGCCGATTATCAACCCTCCCTCTGGCGCGTCTGGGGTTCCGCCGGCGCTCTCGGCAGCCTGGCTTTCTACCTCCTCGAATATGCGCCCTCCCATTTCGGCTGGCGCCTCGAGGTAAACCATCCGCTCTACGCCCTCGCCTGGTGGGGTGGCGGCGAACTCCTCGCGGATCGCCATCAGGCCCGGCATTTCG
>CBIHRE010000085.1:0-12908 GCA_966212385.1 uncultured Akkermansia sp.
CGCTCACGGCCCTGCCTTCCGATGCGCAGAACGGCGTGGTCGCGCTCGCGGCCGGGCCCTCGCATGCGCTCGCGCTTCGCGCGGACGGCCGCTTCGTCAACTGGGGACTCTCGACCAGCTCGGGCGCGCTGCTGGCGCCTTCGACGGAAGGGCTCGTGTCTCAGCCCACGCGGACTTATTCGTTGGCGATCACGCGCGCCCCCATCGTGCCCGAGGCGGGTGGCCTGGCCGCGGCGGGCGGCGCGCTGTCCCCGGTCTTCGCGTCCGGCACGACGAGTTACACTCTGCCGGACACACCTTATCCGGCTCTGGCGTTCACCGCGCGTCCCCTCGTGCCGGGCGGCGGTTTGGTGGAAATCCAAAATGGCTCGGGCGCCTACCAGACGCGCATGCCCGGCGCCACGGTCGCGGTCTCCGACAACGTGGTTCTCGCCCTGCGCCCCGATGGTTCCGTGAAGGCCTTCGGTTCCGGCCCGGTGGCGAACGCGAGCAGCCTCCCCTCCTCGGGCGTGGTCGGGGTCGCCGCCGGTCGCGACTACGCGTTGGCGCTTCGCCGTGACGGTAGCATCTACGCCTGGGGCACCGGCGTTAATGGGCAGCTCTCGGCGCCGACCGACGCAAACTACGTGGCCGTGGCGGCGGGCGCCTACCACGGCTTGGCGCTCACCGCTTCGGGGCGGGTGGTGGCCTGGGGCCTGAACAACTACCAACAGACGCGCGTGCCCGACGCCGCGCTCTCGGGTGTGATCGCGATCGCCGCCGGCGAGCGCACGAGCATCGCGCTCAAGGCCGACGGCACGGTCGTGGCCTGGGGCCGCGGTTCCACGACTCCGCAGACGATCCCGGCGGATGCGCAGACCGGCATCGTGGCGGTGTCGGCGGGACTGGACCACTATCTCGCGTTGCGCGCCGACGGACGCGTCGTGCAGTGGGGCTCCGTATCGAATTTCGTAGACGCCCCGCCTTTCTCGATCATCGGCATCGCGGCGGGAGACAACGACAGCGTGGCGCTTCGCGCGAATGGAGCGGTCGTCACCTGGTCGAGCTTGGGCGCGGTCGGATTCAACATTCCGGTCGCGGCGAGCCGGGATGTCGCGGCGATGTGCATGGGAAGATACCTCGGCGCCGTGTTGCGGCACGATGGTTCATTGTTGGTGATCGCGGCGGGCAGCTCGTCCCTCATGGGCGCCAACGACACGCCCGCCTACGCCGGCCCCTACGCGTTGCCGCTTTCGGCGCGCGTGCCTCTCGCGGTCGGCGCCAACACCCTGAGCCTGCGCTTCAGCCGCGCCGACACATTGGCCGATCCGGTGGTTTACCAAATCGGCGTCACGCGCACGCCTGCCCCGGAACTGCGCATGGTGGCGGGGACCGACCTGATCACGGGCAACCCCTACTCGTATAATTTTGGCGACTTCCTGGTCGGCCGCTCCAGAGCGCAGTTGTTCACGCTCCACAACCCGGGCACGTCGGAGCTGCTGATATCGAACGCGCAAATGTTCGGCTCGGGCGCGGCGGATTTCTCCGTGTCAGGCCTGACGCTTCCGCAAACGGTGCCGGCGGGCGGCAGTATCACGTTCACGATCACGGCGGCGCCATCCGCGGTCGGCTATCGCGTGGCGGCGTTTCTGCCGACCCTGAACCTGCCCAACGGGGAAGGCTACGGCTTCGTCCTGCGCGCGAACGGCTTCACATTCGCGAGCGAACTGGCGGCATGGCGCTACACGCAGTTTACCGCCGAGGAGCTCGCCGATCCGGCGCTGGAGGCGAGCGTCTGGGGCCATCTCGCCGATCCCGACGGGGACGGAATGCCGAACCTGCTCGAATACGCGCTCGGGCTCGCCGCGCGGTTTTCGGACGTTTCGCCGCTGCAGGTGTCGATCGACCCCGCCGCTCCGGGCGGGCCGGCCTTGGCGCTTCGTTACACGCGCCCGAAGCGCGCCGCCGCGACGGGCTTGGTTTATCGCGTCGTCTGGAGCGACACGCTCGAGGAGGGCTCTTGGTCCGCGGCTGGCGTCGTCGAGGAAGTCGTGGACATCAACGCCACCGAGATCGTCACCGCCACGAAGACCGCCGATGGCGAGCGCCGCTTCCTGCGGCTCGAGGTGACGGCGCCCTGAGTGGTGCGTCGCGCTGAAATTCCCGGCGTCGTCTGCCTGCCCAGGCGGCGTCGGGAGAAGGTCGGGAGCGGCTCGCTCAGCGTGCACCGCCGGCCCAGGCGCCGGTGAAGAATTGCGTCTGCGCGCGATAGCCCCGGGTGCTCCGCTCGAGCGCGAGACGGCCAAGGAAAAAAGCGAGCGCCGGCACGAGCAGGGCGCCGAAGACGAGCAGCGGTTCGGGGCCGCCGCGGCGGCCCGTGAGAGTGTGGAGCACCTCCGGAACCGTTTGAACGACGATGACCACCACGATCATGAGCATATAGCTGGCGCGTCCGAAGCCGCGCCAAAGCGCGAGCGGAAGAACAAGCGCGAGCGGGCAGACCGTGACGATGTGTCTTGCCCCGAGCGCGAGCGCGGCCTCGGCGCCGGAGGCCGTTCCCGCGCAGAGGGCGCTGATCGCGGCCAACACGCAACAGGGCACGAGGAGCATGGCGAGCAGGGCGAGGGTCAGCCGGCTCGCCGAGACCGGCAAGGTGCGGAGAAAGCGCAACTGCGTCAGGGCGGGGAGCACGGAGAAAATGAACACGAACATGAACGGCATGGAGTTCGGATGGGCACTGGCCTCGAGCGTGGCATGCCAGCCCTCGCCGTTCGCGATCATCAGCGGGGTGAACAGAAGCATGGCCGTGCCGAAAAGCGTCGCGCGGAGGCTGTTGCGGGTGACGAGGTAGGCGAGTCCGCCACCGCCTTTCACTATTTGCGAGGCGGCCTTGCGGGGCGAGGACGAGGCGGGGGACACCGCGGTGCGCGCGCCGGCTTGGGCGATGACGAGGTCTCCGGCGCGCACCCAGCCGAAAACCGTGAGCAAAACGCCGATCACGAGGAGGGTGATTTGGACACCGACGTTGTTGTCGATCCAGCGCAGGAAAAGAAAGCTGCCGCCGGCCATGAGCCCCCAGGCAGCGCCGCCGCCGATGGTCCGCGCCTGTCCGGACCAGCCCCGGGCGGCGTCTTTGCGAATGCAAAAGAGGATGGCGAAAGCCGAGCCCAGCCAGAGCCAGATCGCGATTAAGGTGACGGCGAGAGATTCCCAGTTCGGCGAGGCTTTGGTGGAAAAGAAGGTCGGGAGGAGCGCGCTCGCCGGGAGCACGAGCGAGATGAGCGTGGCCGGCACGCCGACGCCGGCCCACCACCAGGCTCGACCGAGCTGGCGGGCGGTGAGCGGCAGGAGCGACGACACCCGTAACACGCCCTGCTGGAGATCGAGCGAGAGGGGCAGGGCGGCGGTGAAAAAGGCGAACTGATACAAGGCGCCGATTACCTGCTTGCGCTCCGTTCCCTGCGAAAACGACGCGCCGAATATCGCGACCATGATGGCGCCAAAGGCCATGATCCACCACTTCCGCCGCAGGTAATCGAGCAGCACGCGTTTCATGCGAGGGCCTCCGCGGCGGCCGGCGTGTTGTCCTTCGCCAGCGCGACAAACAGATCTTCGAGCGTGAGGCGCGTGAGCGAAAGCTCGCTCACGCCGCGGGCGCGGAGCCAGTCGGTCGCCCCGCCGGTCTGGTCGATCAGCGCGTGGTGGCGGCCGCCGACGCTGCGGAGCAACACGAGCCCGGCCGGGGCCGCGGAGGCGGGCAGCGGGGCCTCGGAGAAAAACTCCGCGAGCCGGTAGCGGTCGACGATCTCGTCGGTGCGGCCTTCGAGAAGGAGTTTGCCGCCTTTGAGCATGCCGACGTGGTCGGCGAAGCGCTCGATGTCGGAGAGTCCGTGCGAGGAGATGAGCACGCTGCGCTCGCCGCCCTCCACGGCGCGGAGCAGTTCGCCGAAAACCTGCTGCTTCGACACCGGATCGAGCCCGGTCGTGGGCTCGTCGAGCACGAGCACCTCGGGGCGGCGCGAGAGGGCGAGGAGAAGGGCGAGTTTCGTGCGCGAGCCGAAGGAGAGCGTGGCGATCTTGTCGTCGGCCCCGAGGCCGAAGGCGCGCATCAGCTCGGCGCAGTAGGCATCGTCCCAGCCGGGGTAAAAACCGCGCACGAAGCGGACCGCTTTGCCCACCTTGCCCCAGGTGGCGAAGTTGAGCTCGGGGCTGACATAGGCGGCGCGGCGCTTGAGCTCGACCTCGTCGGCGCGGTGGTCGAGGCCGAGCACGCGGATGGCGCCGGCGTCGTTGCGGCCGAGGCCGAAAATCAGATCGATGGCGGTGCTCTTGCCGGCGCCGTTCGGGCCGATGAGGCCGTAGATGGCGCCGCGGGGGACGGTGAGGTCGAGCGGTCCGAGCGTGAAGCCGGGATGGCGTTTCACGAGGCCGCGGAGTTCGAGGGCGGGGCTGGAGGGGTTCATTTTTTCTCCTTCAAAATTTCCTGGGCGAGGGCGGCGATTTCCGCGGGCTTGAGGCCGGCCTCTGCGGCCTCGCGAAAGGCTTCGCGCAACAGATCGCGGGCGACGGCGAGCTTGGCCTCGCGGCTGCGGTCGCGGCCTTTTTCGGCGACGAAGGTGCCGAGGCCTTGGCGCCGGAAAATGATGCCTTCGCGTTCCAGCTCCTCGTAGGCGCGCTTCACGGTGATGACGCTGACAAGCAGGTCTTCCGCGAGCTGGCGAAAGGAAGGAAGCGGAGAGCCCGGGGCGAGACGGCCCTCGCCGATCTCCTTCTTCAGGCGGTCGACGATCTGCTGGTAAAGCGCGCCGTCCGCAGCGGGCGAGATGGGGCCGAGGAGGAGGGTGATTTTCCGTTCGGGAGGCATCGGCTTCGGATATGGTTTACTGTATATTCTTAATAGTAACAGTATGTCGAGTTAGAATTTGGGGCGTGCAGCAGTGCTGGATGCTCATGCCGATAAATTGCGGTATTTTTGATTTAATCTATTGTTTTCTAAGATGCTGTTAAGGTGTATCTTATCGACTGATTGAGCTTGATGGTGGGTAGATTTACTGCGTGCTTTCCCCTATGCCTCTTTAGGCGAACCCCCCCAAGAAAATGAAAAACCCCCGCTCCGCTTCCCATCTGCTTTGCCTGACGCTTCTGACCGGCGCCGGCCTCCATGCCGATACCGCCACAAACTTGGATGTTACGGGCGATTTGTCCGCTTCTGGAAATCTCTACATCGACGGGAACACCGCCGCCTTTGGCACCGAAGGCGCGGATGCGGGATTCATCCAGAACTACGTGCCGGCCTCTGATACGGTTCAGTTCAACGCGACCTCTTCGGCGGCGACCTGGCTTTGGCGCCAGGGGCCGGCCTCGGGCTACGTGCCGCAGATGCAGCTGAACAGCGACGGTTCGCTGGCCCTTTATCGCGCCGGCGGCGTGTCGGGGGTTTTGCTCAATCCGGCGAGCGTGAGCGGCGCCACCAACGAGTTCATCAAGCTCTTCTCGAGCGGGAACGCGGACAGCACGGCGCAGCGGATCGCCGGCTACAGCGACGTGCGGAACGGCTACGTGGATTTCAAGCGCTTCACCGCCGCCGGCCCCGTGACGGGCGTGGTGATCGGCACCTTTGGCGGCGACGTTATCACGGTTCGCTCCACCGGCGCGGGTGATCCGGGCAACGTCGGAATCGGAGTGGTTCCCGGCTCCTCCGCGAAGCTGGAGGTGAATGGAAACCTGAAGGTTTCCGGCTCCGGCAGCACGCTTACGACTCCGTCGGTGACCCTGCCGGACGGCAGCACGCTCACCACCGCGCGCACGAACACGCTCTACACCACCGCCGGTGCCGTCGTCGCCAGCGTGGGGACGGACGGCAAGGTGAACTTCGCCAACGGCCTCTCGGTCGGCACGGGCGGAAGCCCCGCGACGATCACGCCCAATAGCGCGGCGTATCTCAACCAGACGCTCGCGAATCTCGGCTTCCGGGAGACCAACACGGCGACGGCGGTCAAAATCATTCCGACGACCGGTTTGGTCACGATCAAAGGATTGGCGCAGGACGCTTCGTTCGTTTACGCAACGGGCGTGTTCACCGGCGCGGCTTCGATCGGAGGCGTTTCGGTGACGGCGAGCTATCCGAATATCAATGCCGGCTTCGTCGCTAAAGTGAGCTCGACGGGGGTCGCCCAATGGGTCCGGGTGATCCAGAGTCCCTCCGCGGTGAATTTGGACTCGGTCGCGGTGGATGGCAGCGGAAATGTCGCTGTGGTCGGCTCCTTCAGCGGGACGACCAGTGGACTAACCAGCCCGGTTAGTAATCTCACCGGATCCGCGGACGCCATTGTCATAAAATATAACGCGAGCGGAACCAACCAATGGGCTCAACGCATGGCCGGCACCTATTCGGACGGCTTCACTTCCGTGGCGATCGACAGCGGCGGCAACGTGGTAGCGGCGGGCTCCTTTACCGGAACAACGACCGGTTTGACCACCAATCTGACAAGCAACGCCAATAATCCGGACGCCATCGTTGTGAAATACAATGGCTCCACCGGCGCGAGTCTCTGGGCCCAGAGAGTGGGCGGCGTCAGTGCCGACGGCTTCGCCTCCGTGGCCGTGGACGGGAGCGGCAACGTGGTGGCCGCAGGCCGTTTTACTGGCACGACGACGGGATTGAGCACGAATCTGACCGCCGCTGGCGTCAGCAGCGGCGCGATGGTTGTGAAATACAACGGCTCCACCGGCGCCGATCTCTGGGCCCAAGCCGTGAGCAGCGCCAATGGCTGGGACGAATTCAGATCCGTCGCGGTGGATGCCGGCGGCAACGTCGTGGCCGCGGGGTTCTTCTCCGGCACGACTTCAGGCCTGAATCCCAACTTGAGCGGCAACGGGCAGGATGCCTTGGTGGTGAAATATAACGGATCTACCGGAGCTCACCAATGGTCGAGGCGCGTGGGTGGAACCTACGGAGACGACTTCAAGTCCGTCGGTGTGGACGCCGCCGGCAACGTGGTGACGGCCGGATACTTTCAGAACACCACGACGGGCCTGACTTCGAATTTGACCAGCAATGGCGGCCAAGACGGCATCATTGTGAAATACGACTCTTCGGGAGTAAATCTCTCCGTCGAGCGCATCGGTGGTGCGTATGACGACACGATAAGTGTCATGTCGGTCGCGGGTAATAGCATCTGGGCGTTCGGGGTCCTCAATGGTGATGCTACGCTTCCTTTCGGAGATACCCGTCTAATGGGCACTTTCACCGTCGGCTGGAGCGGACTGCCTGTGAGCACCCCGGTTTCCGCTCCCGCGTCGTTTGCTTGGGGCGGTAGTTCGGCGGTGAATACGGGCGTGGCCTTGGGATCTTCGGCTTACGCTTCCGCCCAAGGAAGCGCCGCGCTCGGAGCGTCGACCGCGACCGCTCAAAATTCATTCGCAGGCGGCACCTCCTTGGCGACTGGTTCCAGCTCATCCGCGTTGGGCGAGCACTCGCGGGCAACCGAGTTTGGCGCGACAGCGATGGGCGTCTATGCTCAGGCGAGCGGCTATGGCGCGACAGCGCTGGGCGCCTACGTTCAAGCGAGTGGTTATGGTGCGACGGCGATGGGCGCGAATTCCTATGCTTCAGGCTTTGCCGCGACGGCGCTGGGTGAGGCTTACGCCACTGGAACCGCGTCGACCGCAATGGGCTCAAACGCGTCCGCCGGTGGATTTGCGGCGACGGCGATGGGCAGTGAAGTTTACGCCATGGGTGACGGATCGACGGTGATGGGTATCTCCACGACCGCCCAAGCTTACGCCTCAACGGTCATGGGTGCTCTCAATGTGGCTCAAGGCTCTCCCCACTCTTGGGTGGAAACCGACGACGTATTGGTAATTGGCGGTGGCGATCTGAACGAGTGGGTCCCGCGCAACGTCCTTTCCGTGCATAAAAACGGCAACATGCGCGTTCGTGGCACGGTCCAGGCCAAGGGCGGCTTCCGCACGCCCCCGATGGGCGACATCGGCATGGGCGATTTTACCGCCGGTCCCACCCCCGGCGGCCAGACCACGGACGGATCGAGCAGCCCGGAAAACCTCGACGACGGCCTGCGCTATTCGGGCGAATAAAAATCACGCGGCGCGACAGCGTTCTCGGTCCGGTATCCAGTCACAACGGTCTGGATACCGGACCGAAGGGCGTGCCGACCCACAACCCCCATCCCTCATACCCGCCCGTGAAATTTCGACATTTCTTGATCACCTGTCTGGCTCCGGTGCTTGCTTGGGCCGGCACCGTTCCCTCCGGCAAACCCGCGAAGTATCCCGATTGGTGGTTCACGCGTGACGTCATTCCGAAAGCGACGGCCAACGCCACGCCGGCTTGGCCGGCCGATTACGCTTCAACCGACGACTTTGCGGTGGCCAATATCGGCCAGCTCAAGCATCTGGCCGCGAAGGCGGCGGCGGAGCTGGATTCCTACGCCCCGGTCTTGGATGCCGGTTCCTCGATCCACGATTTGATCGCCGGCTGGTCCGGCACCAATTCCAGTCGCGACGACTATGGCAGCGTCAATCTGGGCCAGCTCAAGGCCGTGGCGGAGTTATTCTACGCCAAGCTTCAGGCCTTGGGCTACACCGGTGCTCCGCTCTCCGCCGGCCAGACCCGTCCTTGGGACAACGCGTCTTCGCCGGCGGACGACTACGCCTTGGCGAATGTCGGTCAGCTGAAGCGTGTTTTTAGCTTCAATCCCCGGCTTCTTTTTCCGCAGGACACCGATTTCCTGGTGCTTCGCGCGATATGGGATTCCGGGGAAGGGGGCGATATGGATACCCGCACCGCCGTGGTGGAATCGGGCACGGAGATCGATGGCGATGACGTCGGGTGGGCGCGTGGCGACAGCGTTTCGTTGAATAGCCACGATATTCTGCGTTGGGCCTTCGACAATACGGGCGTCGGCACCGAAGCTGTGCTTATCGATTACGCCCAGCTTCGGCAGGCCTTGCCCGAAGCCGAAAATGTTCGGGTGCGGTTTCGTTCCTTCTGGTTCGGGTCCATGGGATCGGGCAATTTCAAGCTTACGCTTACTCGTTACCATGGCGGTGTGATGACCGCTCACGACTGCAATTGGATCAATACCGGTGGCGCTCCGACTGGTTATTACGAAGCGCAGCGCTACTCCAATCTTGAGCTCGGTAGCGATGTGGACGGCCAGGACATGGCGGTTATCGACATAAATCCCGATACCTTGGGCTTCACGGTGACCCTCGCGCCTCCTCCGCCCGAGCCCGAGGAATAAAACGCCACGCCTGCGGACCTGGCTCTCACTCCGCTCTCGCTGCCTGATCCGGTCGGCGGGGCGGAGTTTTTCGTTTTCGATGCCGCTGTCTCAGTAGCCGGAGCCGGTCACCGAGGCGGTGCTCGCCGCGCCGCCGGTGAACTCGGCGAGGATCGCGGCGGCGTTGCTCGTGCCGAGGCGGGTGGCGCCGGCCTCGATGAAGGCGCGGGCGTCGGCGAGGGTCTTGATGCCTCCGCTGGCCTTGAGCTGGATCGCGCCGCGGCGGGCGGCGGCCCAGGCGGCGATGTGATCGACCTTGGCGCCGGCGGCGCCGAAGCCGGTGGAGGTTTTGATGAACTCGACGCCGGCGTCCTCGCAGAGGCGGAGCGCGGCGATGCGTTGCTCGGCGTCGAGGTAGCAGGTCTCGACGATGACCTTGACGAGCTGGCCGTGGTCGTGCGCGCGGCGGGCGAGGGCGCGGAGCTCGGCGTCGACGGCGCCGAGCTCGCCGTCGCGGAGGGCGGCGTAGTTCATGACGATGTCGACCTCGTGGGCGCCGGCGGCGTGCATGGCGTCGATTTCGGCGGCTTTCGCGGCGGTGGAGAAACGGCCGCTGGGAAAACCGATCACGGTGCCGATCTTGATGCCGGTGCCGGCGAGGACCTTGGCCGCGAGCGGAACGCTGGTCGAGTAGATCATCACGCAGGCGAAGCGGTGTTGCGCGGCTTCGTGGCAGAGCGCGGTGATGTCGACCGCGCTCGCGTCGAGGCGGAGGTTGGTCGAGTCGAGGTGGGCGGCGAGCTGCGCGGGCGTGAGGTTCATACGAGCAAGGAGCGGGGAGCAGGGAGCCGGAGGTCGGAGGTCGGAGGTCGGAGGTCGGACGCAGGCGGTGGAAAATTCGCGCAAGGCTGCGCGGCGTCGGTCGGGAGGCAAACGCCGCGCGCGGGAGGAACGGCGTTTACCAGGTGTCGGTGCGGAAGGGGACCGCGGGGAGACCCTCTTTGTTGAAGAGGCCGGCGACGGGGGCGTTGCGCCAAGCGTAGCGGATGGCGACGGGCTCGGCGACCTCGGCGCTGCTGACGATCACGGTGTCGCGCTCGATCTTGGCGTCGGCGGGATGGAAGACTTGGTCGGCGCCGGCGAGTTCGAAGCCGGAGAGGGTGTTGAGCGGCGCGATGAGGCCTCCGTGGGCCTGGCCGAAGGTGACGCGGATGCCGGGACGCGGCGCGGGGGCGCCTTCGACGGCGGGCGGCGTGAAGGGCTCCGCTTTTTCGAAGACCGGGCCGCTGTCGACGATCTTGAGACCGTAATCGCGGGCGAGGGCGAGGCGGGCGAGGCGGCGGCCGACGTCCTTTTTGTTGCGCGGGTGGATGTCGCGCACATCGCCGATGTCGAGGATGACGGCCTGGCCGGTGGCGGGCAACGCGAGGGTCTTGGTCTGCGCCTCGCGAAGGAAGGCCCAAGTGGTGCCGGCGGACTCGCGGTTGCCGAAGTTGGCGAGTTGCACCCAGTAAAAGGGGAAGTCGCCTTGGCCGAATTTCGCGCGCCAGCCGCCGATCATGGCGGAGAACAGCTCGTGATACCGGGCGGCCTGATCGGCGTTGGACTCGCCTTGATACCAGATCGCGCCACGGATCGCGTAGGGGACCAGCGGGTGGATCATGGCGTTGTAGAGGCCCGAGGGGGTGGCGTGGTGGCCGGGGCCGAAAGGCGCGGCGGGGGCGCGCTCGGTGAAGCGTTGGCCGGCGGCCTCGGCGGCGGCCTTGCGTTGCTGCCACGCGGCGAGATCGGCCTCGTGCTTCGCTTTTTTCCCGGGGTAATCCGCGAGCGTTTTGGCCCACTCTTCGCCGACGTAGGAGAGCGCGGGCGTGGCGGCGAGGGTGTCGGAATCGGTCCAGGACTCGGCGCGGGTGCCGCCCCAGGTGCTGTTGATGATGCCGACGGGCACGCCGACCAGGGCGCGGATATCGCGGGCGAAGTAGTAGCCGACGGCGGTGAAATCGCCGGTGGTGGCGGGCGAGGCGAGTTGCCAGGAGCCTTCCGCCTCGGAGAGGGGCGTGTCGGAGACTTTGCGCGGGATCTTGATGTGGCGGAGGAGCGGATCGGCGGAGGCGGGGACGTCGAGGGCGCGGTCGTAGGTGTCCTTGACGGACCACTCCATGTTCGACTGGCCGGAGGCTATCCAGACTTCGCCGACGAGGATGTCGGCGAGCGTGACGGTGTTGTTGCCCGCGATGGTAAGCGTGGCGGGGACGGCGTTGGCGGGAAGCGGATCGAGCGTGACGCTCCAGCGGCCCTGGGCGTCGGCGACGGTCGACTTGGTCTGGCCGGCGAAGGTGACGGCGACTTTTTCCCCGGCGTCGGCGCGGCCCCAGACGGGGACGGCTTTGTCGCGTTGGAGGACGGCGTGGTCTTGGAACAGCGGCGCGGGACGCACGTCGGCGAAAAGGCCCGGAGCGGACGCGGCGAGCGCGGCGGCGAACGACGAAACGAGGAGGCGGTGGGGGAGGGCGGAGCTCATGGGGAATGGTCGGAGGGAAAAGCGGGCGCAAAACAGGTGTGGCGCGGATCAAGCGCGGGCGCGGGCGCGGGCGGGGGCGGCGCGTGTGTGCTTCAGAAAGGCCGCCAGCTCTTTCGCTGTCGGCATGCTGGGGGCGGTGCCGGGCTTGGTGACGGAGAGCGCGGCGACGGCCTGGCCCAGGCGGGCGGCGGCGAGGATGTCGCCCTCGTGTTTGACGAAACCGGCGGCAAAACCGCCCACGAACGCGTCGCCCGCGCCGGTGGTGTCGACGACCTTCACGGTATGCGCGGGAAGCGCGGCGCCGCCTTCGGGCAGCGAGACGAAACAACCGCGCTTGCCGAGCGTGATGACGACGGCGCGCGGACCGAGGCGGCGGCAGAGCGTTTGCAACGACTCGGGGCTCTCGGCGGCGAGATCAGTCTCGGTGTAAGGCGCGCCCGCGGCGGCGCGGCGTTTGCCGCCGGCGCGGGACGTTTCCGAGGAGGCGGAGGGCGCGAGGCCGAGGCGATTCACCAGCGCGACGAATTCGGTTTCGTTCGGCACGAGGATGTCGACGTGCGCAAGAAGCGCGGGGTCGAAGTCGGGCCGCATGGGCGCCGGGTTGAGCAGGGTGGCGGCGCCGGCGCGGCGAGCCGCGCGCAGGATGTGGGCGACGGTGCCGAGATCGCTCTCGAATTGCGCCACCACGATGCGCGCGCCCTTGAAAAGCGAGGCCGGCAGGTCGCGCGGCGCGAGGGCGGCGTTGGCGCCGAGCGCGACGACGATTTCGTTCTGGCCGCTGTCGTCGACGAGGATGGCGGCGGTGCCGGTGGCGTGTTTCGGCTTTGGAACGAAGCGCGCGGCGATCTTGTTGTCCGCGTAGAAACGCCGGGCGACCTCGGCGAAGGCGTCCTTCCCGACGGCGCCGACGAAAAAGGTGGCGGCTCCGGCGCGGCCGGCGGCGACGGCCTGGTTGGAGCCCTTGCCGCCGGGGCCGGTGACGAAGCGCCCGAGCGTGGTCTCGCCGGCCTTGGGGAATGCGGCGCAACGCCAGGTGAGGTCCTGGACATAGCTGCCTACGACGACGACGGCCGGGGCGGGGCGGGAGGGCATGGCGTCGCAGCCAAGATCTTGCCTCGCAACGCCGCAAGCCAGATCGGAAGAGCACACGTCTGAACTCCAGT